>JBFKOW010000035.1:0-23102 GCA_041628615.1 Paracoccaceae bacterium
CCGCCGCCCGAGGCGGAGAAGGTCGAGGTGCCGGTGATCCCGCCGGCGCTGCGCGACACGCTGGCCGAGATCGCGGCCAGGGCCGAGGCGCTGGCCGCCGAGGCGGAAGACCGCTCGGCCGCCCTGTCCCGCGCCGCCGGAGGCTGACGGCAGGCCGGATCGGCCCAGAGGCGGGGCGACTGCCCCGCGCCGTCGTCTCAGGCGTTGTGTTCGCGGATCTGGTCGGCCTTGGCCTTGTCGAAGGCGACGCCGTTCTGTTCCAGCAGCGTGTCGAGTTCGCCCGAAAGCGTCATCTCGGTGATGATGTCGCAGCCGCCGACGAACTCGCCCTTCACGTAGAGTTGCGGGATGGTCGGCCAGTCGGAGTAGTCCTTGATGCCCTGGCGCAGGCCCTCGTCGGCCAGCACGTTGACGTCGAGATACTCGACTCCCATGAAATTCAGCACCCCGGCCACACGGCTGGAGAAGCCGCATTGCGGCATCGTCTTGGTGCCCTTCATGAACAGCACCACGTCATTGGCGGTGACGGTTTCCCTGATCTTCTCTGCGACGGTCATCGTGCTCTGGTCCTCAGTCTGGGGCGCGGGTGGTCAGGGCGAGGGCGTGCAGCTCCCCCGCCGGCCCGTCCATCTTGCCTTTCAGGGCGGCATAGACCGCGCGCTGCTGCTGGACGCGGTTCAGGCCCCGGAAGCTTTCGTCCACGACCAGCGCCGACATGTGCACCCCGTCGTCGCCGCCCACCTCGATTTGCGCGTCCGGGAAGGATTCGCGCAGCAGGGCTTCGATTTCATGGGCTTGCATGGGCATGCGGCAGGTCTCCGGGTTCTTCGGGCGTAATCTAGGGGCGGCAGGCGGGAGGGGCAATGGCTCCCGGGGCGCCGCGCGGCCGCATCTCGCCACTGGCCGGTCAGGGCGTGGACGGCATCGCGGCCTCGTGCCATCGCACAACCTGCCGTCCCGGCGCGAAGCGGCGGGTCGGGGAGCCGTCGTGCGGCCGGGGCAGGTCGGGCCCGATCACGTCGCAGAGCGTGCCGGGCCCGGGGTGGTCGGCATCGGCCGCGAAAGCCGCGGTTTCGGCAAGACCGGTATCATCGACGGCGACGATCCCCACGCTGATGCTGTCAGCCCGACAGGCCGGTGATCACCGCCCGATTGTCGCGCGGCTGCACCGACAAGGCGATCCGCCGGGGGCGGGCCTAGCCGAACCGCGCGGCGAAGACCCCCCGGAACAGGCCGGACAACGCGGCCAGCGGCGCTTCTGAGCCGCCGAACCGGACGCTTTCGCCGCCGAACCGGCCCACCGTCGCCACCGGGACCCCGGCACCGGCGGCGGCGACCAGAAGCGCCTCGGCCTGGTCGAAATCGCAGGCCACGAGGTAGCGGGCCTGGTCCTCGCCGAAAAGCTCGGCGATGTCGCCGGTGTCGAGGGTCACCCCGACGCCCGCCGCCTCGGCCATCTCGAAGGCGGCCAGCGCGAGCCCGCCGTCCGACAGGTCGGTGCAGGCCGCGATCAGCGCGGCGTTGTCGCGCACGAAGCTGCCGTTGCGCCGCTCGGCGGCAAGGTCCACCGGCGGCGGCGCGCCGTCTTCGAGGCCAAGATGCTCGGCCAGCAGCGCCGAGCGCCCGAGATGGCTGCCGGGACCGCCGACGAGAAGCGCCACGTGACCGGCGCGCGCCCGGCCGGTGATCGCCTGCGACAGGTCCGCGATCAGGCCCACCGCGCCGATCGTCGGGGTCGGCAGGATCGCCTTGCCGTCGGTCTCGTTGTACAGCGACACGTTGCCCGACACGATCGGCATGTCGAGCGCGGCGCAGGCCTCGCCGATGCCGCGGATCGCGCCGACGAACTGGCCCATGATCTCGGGCTTCTCGGGGTTGCCGAAATTGAGGTTGTCGGTCGTCGCCAGCGGCAGCGCGCCCACGGCGGACAGGTTGCGGTAGGCCTCGGCCACCGCCTGCCGGCCGCCGGTCACCGGGTCGGCGACGACGTAGCGCGGGGTCACGTCCGAGGTGAAGGCAAGGCCCTTGCCGGTGCCGTGGACCCGGACGATCCCGGCGCCGAGACCGGGGGTGACCACGGTGTCGGCCATCACCTGGGTGTCGTACTGCTCGTAGACCCAGGCGCGGGAGGCGTGGTTGACCGAACCGACCAGCGACTTCAGGCCGTCGATCGGGTCGATGTCGGGGACCGTGACCGCCGCGTGGGCCGGTTCGGGCAGTTCCCAGGGCCGGTCGTATTCCGGGGCGTTGCCGGACAGGGCCTTCAGCGGCAGATCCGCCTTCACCGCGCCGTCGAGCATCACCAGGAACCGGTCCTCGGGGATCGTCTCGCCGACGATGGCGAAGTCGAGGTCCCACTTGTCGAACACCGCCTTGGCCTCGGCCTCCTTCTCGGGGCGCAGGACCATGAGCATGCGTTCCTGGCTTTCCGACAGCATCATCTCGTAGGCGGTCATGCCGGGTTCCCGGACCGGCACCTTTTCCAGATCGAGGCGGATGCCGAGATTGCCCTTGTCGCCCATCTCGACCGCCGAGCAGGTGAGCCCGGCCGCGCCCATGTCCTGGATCGAGATCACCGCGCCGGTGGCCATCAGTTCGAGACAGGCCTCCATCAGCCGCTTCTCGGTGAACGGATCGCCGACCTGCACCGTGGGGCGCTTTTCCTCGATGGTGTCGTCGAACTCGGCCGAGGCCATGGTCGCGCCGCCGACCCCGTCGCGACCGGTCTTGGCGCCGAGATAGACCACCGGCATCCCCACCCCCGAGGCCGCCGAGTAGAAGATCGCGTTCGCATCGGCGAGGCCGGCGGCGAAGGCGTTCACCAGGCAGTTGCCGTCATAGGCGGAATGGAACCGGACCTCGCCGCCCACGGTGGGCACGCCGAAACAGTTGCCGTAGCCGCCCACGCCCTCGACCACGCCATGGACGAGCTGCCGGGTCTTGGGCTGATCCGGCGACCCGAAGGACAGCGCGTTCATCGCCGCGATGGGCCGCGCGCCCATGGTGAAAACGTCGCGCAGGATGCCGCCGACGCCGGTCGCCGCGCCCTGGTAGGGCTCGATGTAGGACGGGTGGTTGTGGCTCTCCATCTTGAACACCACCGCCTGTCCGTCGCCGATGTCGACCACGCCCGCGTTCTCGCCCGGGCCGCAGATGACCTGCGGGCCGCTCGTGGGCAGGGTGCGCAGGTGGATCTTGGAGGACTTGTAGGAGCAGTGCTCGTTCCACATCGCCGAGAAGATGCCGAGCTCGGTGAAGGTCGGCTCGCGGTTCAGGATGCGCAGGATCTCGGCATATTCGTCGGGCTTGATGCCGTGGGCCGCGATCAGATCCTCGGTGATGGCCGGTTCCTGCATGACTGTCCCCCGTGTGGTGCCGCGCCGTCATAGCGGGCCGGGCAGGCGGGGAAAAGCGGTTAGGGGCGCACGGCGGTGTAGACGATGTAGCGGGCCGGCAGACGGTAGACACCGCCGTCGAGGTGGGGCGCGAACCGGGCCAGAACGTCGGCGCAAATGGCGTCGCGCTGCGCGGCGGTCCCGCCGTCGAGCCGGACCCGCTGGGCGATCGGGCCGAGTTCGCTGACCAGCAGCGGCGCGGCCTCCTCTGGCAGGGCGATGCGGCCGTCGACGGGCTCTCCTGCCGCGTCGCGGAACCCGGCGAGGTGCATCAGCGCGGTGACCCGGTCGACGTCCTGCAACGCCATCGGGCCGGGTTCCGTGGGGTCGGGCGGCGGGCCCGCACCGAGATGGTCGTTGGCGACCTCGGCGGTGACCCGGAACAGCATGTTGTGCTGCGGCCCGGCCCAGACGATCCAGCAGACGCGCCCGCCCGGCCGCACCTGCGCGGCGATGCTCGCAAAGCCCGCGACGGGGTCATCGAAGAACATCACGCCGAAGCGGGACAGGGCGATATCGAAAGGGGCGGTCGCCCTGTAAAGCTGGGCGTCGGCCTCCACGAAGGAGACCTGCCCGAGCCCGGCCTCGTCGGCCCGGGCGCGGGCCACGCCGAGGATCGGCGCGGAGATGTCGAGCCCCACGGCCCGCCCCTCGGGCCCCACTGTCCGGGCGGCGCGCAGCGTGGTCTCGCCGCCGCCGCAGCCGATGTCGAGCACCGCTTCGCCCGCCGACAGGCGGGCACGGTCGAACAGGATGTCCGCCGCCTCGGCGTGCTGGATGTCGAGAAGCGGTTGCAGCCGGGCCCAGGTCTGGCCGGGCCGATCGTTCCAGAAGTCACGCTGATCGGCGTTGGGCGCGGGCGCATCGGTCATGGGGCAAGCCTAGGCCGGGACCCGTCGCACGGTCAATCGTCGCCGTCCCGGGCCCGGCAGGACAAACCTTTCACATGAAGAAGGGTGCCACTGGGACGCCTGACCAAGTCTGGATGACGTTGCGCACCCCGTCGGGCGCTGCGGCGCACGGCGATCCCGGGCATATCCCCGGCTGCGAATGGCCGGCAAAACACGGTGTCGAGGTCGAATCCGACGCCGCACGGTGCGGCGTCCCCGAGATCGATCCACCCCGCAACCAGCGTGCGGTTCGCGCCGGTGCCATCGGTGACGAGCTAGGTCGCCGCGTTTGCGGACATCGACGAGACGGCCAGACCGACCGCCAGGGCTATTCTGGATAGCGCTGCTGACATCCGCCGCACACGGGGACGACTGTGGTTATCGGCAACAGGCCGGTCCTTTCAGGTCGATCCACTTCGGGCACGAAGTCGTGCAGGTTGCGACTTCGGTCCGGGAATTCCCAAGAAACGGGACCTTGCCAAAAAAAAGCCGGGCGCGAGGCCCGGCAAGTCCAACAGGGAGGTATGAAGAGCAACGCCGGAGCGCCGCCTTCGGGACAGGAGTTAGAACCCGGATAGCCCTAAATCAAGCCCCGGTGATGCAGATGGACAACAAGTCTGGTATGCACGCAACACATGGCTGGCCCGCCGGGGCGGCTCAGTCGGTGTCGGACCCGCGGATCCGGCGGCGATGGGCGATGATCTCTTCCTGCACGAAGTCGCGGAACGCCGCGATCCGCTTGGATTGCCGCAGCTCCTCGGGATAGGCGAGGAACACCGGGATCTCGGCGCTCTCCTCCTCGGGCAGCACGCGGACCAGTTCGGGGAAATCCTCGACCACGTAGTCCGGCAGGATGCCGATCCCGAGATCGTTCAGCACGGCCTGCAGGATGCCGAAATAGTTGTTCACGAACAGCAGGTTCGGCAGGTCGTTGAGCAACAGGGAATTGGTGAAAGCGGCGCTCGCCGAAACCTGGGCCGCGGTCACGTTCTGACAGACCAGCCGGTGGTCGCGCAGGTCGGTCACCGCCCCGACCTCGCCCCGCGCGGCCAGATAGCGGCGCGTCGCGTAAAGCCGCATGTGCACCGACATCAGGCGCTTGCGGATCAGGTCGGCCTGCGACGGCTCCTTCATCCGGATCGCCACGTCGGCCTCGCGCATCGGCAGGTCCAGCACCCGTTCCTCGAGCATCAGGTCGATGCGCAGGTCGGGATATTTCTCGTAGAGCTTGGCCAGCCGCGGCGCGAGCCAGAGCGACCCGAAGCCGATGGTGGTGGTGACCTTGAGATCGCCGAACACCTCTTCCTCGCTGTCGCGGATCCGCGCCGCGGCGGCCTCCAGCCGCTTGTTCATCGACTTGGTGGCGTCGAACAGCAATTCGCCCTGTTCGGTGAGAATCAGGCCGCGGGCATGGCGGTGGAACAGCGTGGCGTTCAGGCTCTCCTCGAGGGCGCGAATCTGGCGGCTGACGGCGGACTGGCTCAGGTGAAGCCGGTCTCCCGCGGCGGTGAGCGACCCGGCGTCCGCCACCGCGTGAAAGATTCGTAGCTTGTCCCAGTCCATACCGTGCCCGTCCATGCGACCGTTACCGCTCACGATATCGGTTTGTTGCGTGACGGTTGAACACGGCAGGGCCGTATCTGTCCACGAAAATTTGCCTTTGTAGGTCAGCATGAGTGACCTATGATCGGGGCACCGTCACGACGCGTTGGGAGGTGCGATATGGGTCGGCAGGACGTCAGCCTCCACGACAAGTACGAACTCGACAAGACCACCGTCCTGATGAACGGGACGCAGGCGCTGGTGCGGCTGATGCTCATGCAGAAGGCCCGCGACCGCGCCGCCGGGCTGAACACCGCGGGGCTCGTCACCGGCTACCGCGGCTCGCCGCTGGGCGGGGTCGACCTGCAGATGGCGAAGGCGCGCAAGGATCTCGCGGCCAACGACATCGTGTTCCAGCCCGGGCTGAACGAGGACCTCGCCGCCACCGCGCTCTGGGGATCGCAGACCGCCGAATTGCGGGGCGAGGGGCGCTTCGACGGGGTGTTCGGGCTCTGGTACGGCAAGGGACCCGGCGTCGACCGGTCCGGCGACGCGATGCGGCACGCGAACATGGCCGGCACCTCGCGGCACGGCGGCGTGCTGATGGCGATGGGTGATGACCACACCGGCGAAAGCTCGACCACCTGCCACCAGTCCGACTGGGCGATGGTGGACGTCTACATGCCGGTGCTGTCGCCGGCGGGGGTGCAGGAGATCCTCGACTTCGGGCTCTACGGCTATGCGCTGTCGCGGTATTCCGGGCTCTGGGCGGGCCTGAAGCTGATGAAGGATACCGTCGAGGTCACCTCGGTGGTGGATGCCTCTCTGGACCGCATGTCCTTCGTGACGCCCGATTTCTTCGAGGTGCCGGAGGGCGGGCTGAACATCCGGCTCGGCGACCACTGGATCGCCCAGGAAGAGCGGATCATCAACCACAAGCGGTTCTCGGCCGAGGCCTTCTCCCATGCCAACCGCATCGACCGGCGGGTCTGGGGCCGGGCCGGGGCGAAGATCGGCTTCGTGGCGGCGGGCAAGAACTGGCTCGACCTCGTGCACGCGCTCGAGATCCTCGGGATCGACGCCGCCGAGGCCGAACGGCTGGGCATCACGACCTACAAGGTCGGCCAGACCTTCCCGCTCGACATGCGCGGGCTGCACGACTGGGCCGAGGGGCTCGACCTGATCGTCGTGGTCGAGGAAAAGCGCAAGCTGATCGAGGTGCAGATCAAGGAAGCGATCTTCGACGACCGCAAGGGCCGGCGCGTCTGGGGCTGGCACAAGGGCGGCGGCGCGGGATCGATGCACGGGCCGGAGCTGTTCCGCACGAGGATGGCGCTCGATCCGGTGCTGGTGGCCGAGAAGCTCGGGCAGATCCTGATCGAGGAGGGCCGGCGTACCGACGCCATCGAGGCGGCGCTGGCGCGCATCGCCGAGACCCGGCAATCCGAGGGCGATACCGACATCGCGACCCGGTTGCCCTATTTCTGCGCCGGCTGCCCGCACAACACCTCGACCAGGGTGCCCGAGGGCAGCCGCGCCTATGCCGGCATCGGCTGTCACATCATGGCGCTGTGGATGGACCGCGAAACCAGCGGTTTCACCCACATGGGCGGCGAGGGGGCGAACTGGGTCGGCGAGGCCCCGTTCTCGACGCGCGACCACGTGTTCCAGAACCTCGGCGACGGCACCTACAACCACTCCGGCGTGCAGGCGATCCGCTTCGCGCTGATCTCTGGCGTCAACATCACCTACAAGATCCTGTTCAACGACGCCGTGGCGATGACCGGCGGGCAGGCCAACGAGGGCGGCCTGTCGCCGGCGCAGATCGTCGCCGAACTGAAGGCGATGGGGGTGCGCGAGATCTTCGCCGTCTACGACGAGAAGGAGGCCGCGGCGGTCGCGGACCTGCCCGCGGGCGTTCCGACCGCGACCCGCGACGAGCTTCCCGCGATCCAGGAGAAATGCCGCGGGATCAAGGGCGTGTCGGCCATCGTTTACGTGCAGACCTGCGCCGCCGAAAAGCGCCGGAGGCGCAAGCGCGGCACGTTCCCGGATCCGGACCGGCGGGTCTTCATCAACACCGACATCTGCGAGGGCTGCGGCGATTGCGGGGTGCAGTCGAACTGCGTCGCCATCGTCCCGGTGGACACCGAACTCGGCCGCAAGCGTGCCATCGATCAATCCGCCTGCAACAAGGATTTCAGCTGTCTCAAGGGCTTCTGTCCCTCCTTCGTGACCGTCGAGGGGGCCGAGATCCGCAAGGAGGCCACCGCCGATATCTCCTTCGGCGACCTGCCCGAACCCGAACTGCCGGCCATCGACGGCACCTACAACGTGGTCCTCACCGGGGTCGGCGGCACCGGCGTCGTGACCATCGGCGCCGGACTGGCGATGGCTGCTCATATCGACGGCAAGGGCGGCGCGATGATGGAAATGGCCGGCCTCGCGCAGAAGGGCGGCGCGGTGCACATCCACGTCCGCATCGCCGACAAACCGGAGGAAATCAGCGCGATCCGCGTGGCGGTGGGCGAAGCCGATGCGCTGATCGGAGGCGATATCGTGGTGTCGGCGGGGGCAAAGACCCTCGCGCTGACCCAAACCGGGCGCACCGGCGCGGTGGTCAACAGCCACGAGATCGTCACCGGCGCGTTCACCCGCGACACCGAGTTCCGCATCCCCGGCGCCGACCTTCAGGACGCACTGCGCCGCCGGATGGGCGACCGGCTGACCCTGCTGGACGCGTCCGAACTGGCGCGGCGGCTTCTGGGCGACACGATCTTCAGCAACCAGCTTCTGCTCGGCGCAGCGTGGCAGCAGGGGCTGATTCCGCTGACCCGCGAGGCGCTCCTCGGGGCCGTCGAACTCAACGGCGCCGCGGTCGAACGCAACAAGCGCGCGTTCGAGATCGGCCGCTGGGCGGTGCTGCACCCGGACGAGGCGGCCCGCATCGTGGCGCCCGAGGCGCCGGCGGCGATCCGGACCCCGGAACAGGCGGTCGCCTTCCGCGAGGCGCACCTGGCCGACTACCAGGGTCCGCGGCTGGCGCGCCGCTACCGCGCCATGGTCGAGAAGTTCGCCGATCCGGCGCTGCGCGAGGCGGTGGCGAAGGGCTACCACAAGGTGCTGGCCTACAAGGACGAATACGAGGTCGCGCGGCTGATGCTGCGCACCGAGGCGCAGGCGCGGACCGAGTTTTCCGGCGACCTGAAACTGACCTATCACCTCGCGCCGCCAATCCTGAGCCGCACCGGACCGGACGGCCGGCCGCGGAAACGGGCCTTCGGGGGGGGCTTCGTGCGCCGGGTGATGCCGATCCTGGCCCGGCTCAAATACTTGCGCGGCACCCCGTTCGATCCCTTCGGCTACACCGCAGAGCGGCGGGCGGAACGGGCGCTGATCCGGGACTACGAAGCCGACCTCGCGCGGCTGCTGCAGGCCGGGACGGGCGGCGACCGGGCCGAGATCGCCCGCGCCATCGCGGAATGGCCGCTGAAGGTCCGGGGCTTCGGCCCGGTCAAGGCGCAGGCGATGGCGGAAGCGGCGAAGCGGCGGGCCGAGCTCTGGGCCGCCTTCGACGCGCCGCCAGACATGGCCCGCGCGGCGGAGTGACCGCGGCGATACGGTTCGGGCGACGGCGGCGATGCCGGGTTCCCTTGCTGCGCCGGTTCGACCTATCTTGCCCGCACTTCTGATCCGCCGGATACGCTCCGCCATGACCGACCGCCCCGCCTCGAACCGCCACGTCGCGCGCGACATCAGCTATGCGACATCGGCGGCGACCCGGGGCGGGCGGGCGGTGATCCGGGTAATGGAGAACGCCACCGGCCGGCTCAAGCTGATCCGGCAGGCGAAGGGCTACGACGAGGAAGTGGCGCGGGGCCGCGACTTCTGGGAGGTCATCACCGACCGTTACGGCATCTCGCTCGAGGTCATCGGCGGCAGCCTGGAGGCGATCCCGGCCGAGGGGCCGCTGGTGGTGGTGGCCAATCACCCCTACGGCATCCTCGACGGGCTGATGATGGGCCGGATCCTGTCCGAACGCCGGGGCGGGCAGTTCCGCATCCTCGCCAACCACGTGTTCCGCCGCTCGCCCGACCTGCAACGGGTGATCCTGCCGATCTCGTTCGACGAGACCAAGGAGGCGGCGAAGGCGAATCTCGAGACCCGGACCGAGGCGCTGTCCTACCTCGCCGCCGGCGGCGCGGTGGGGGTGTTTCCGGGCGGCACCGTGTCCACAGCCGACCGGCCCTTCGGGGCGGCGCTCGATCCGAAATGGCGCAACTTCACCGCCAAGATGGTCGCCCGGTCCGAGGCGACGGTGGTGCCGCTGTTCTTCGAGGGCACCAACAGCCGCCTGTTCCAGTTGGCCAGCCACCTGCATGTGACGCTGCGGATGGGCATGCTGATCCGCGAGTTCCGGCGGCGCGCCGGCACCCCGGTCCGGGTGGTGGTGGGCGGTCCGATCCCGCGCTGCGACCTCGATGCGCGGCGGTCCGATCCCACGCGACTCATGGCCTTTCTGCGCGAACGGACCTATGCCCTGAGTCCGATGCCCCTGCCGCTCGACCGGCTGGGACGCGAATTCGAGACCCGGTACCAGGGACGGGACGGGACCGAGAACGGAGACAACGGACGTGGCGGTCGGAATATTCGATAGCGGGCTGGGCGGGCTCACGGTGCTCGAGGCGGTGCAGAAGCGCCTGCCGGACCAGCCTTTCCTCTATTTCGCGGACAGCGCCCACGCCCCCTACGGCGTGCGCACGGCGGACGATGTCTACCGCCTGACCACGGCGGCGGTGCAGAAGCTGTTCGACCGGGGCTGCAAGCTCGTGATCCTGGCCTGCAACACCGCCTCGGCGGCGGCGCTGCGCCGGATGCAGGAGGGCTGGGTTCCCAACGACCGGCGGGTGCTGGGCGTCTTCGTGCCGCTGATCGAGGCGCTGACCGAACGCAACTGGGGCGACAATTCCCCGCCGCGCGAGGTCGCGGTGAAGCACGTCGCGCTGTTCGCCACCCCGGCCACCGTCGCCTCGCGCGCGTTCCAGCGGGAACTGGCCTTCCGCGCCATCGGCGTCGACGTGGAGGCCCAGGCCTGCGGCGGCGTGGTGGACGCGATCGAGGAGGGTGACATGATCCTCGCCGACGCGCTGGTGCGATCCCACGTGGACGCACTCAAGCGGAAGATGCCGAGCCCCGACGCCGCCGTGCTGGGCTGCACCCATTACCCGTTGATGGAAAAGGAATTCCAGGACGCTCTTGGTCCGGACGTGCGGGTCTTCAGCCAGGGCAGCATCGTCGCCGAGAGCCTTGCCGACTACCTGACCCGGCGGCCGGAGATGGCCGGGGACGGCGCTCCGGGCGGCTATCTCACCACCGGCGACCCGGCCCGGGTGTCGGCCCGCGCGACCCAGTTCCTGCGACGCAAGATCACCTTCGAGGCGGCCTGAGCGCCGTTTTGGTCGCATTGCGGCGCGGCGCCCGGCGGCCTAGATCCCACCCCAGACAAAGAGAACCGGCATGACCACATCCGTCGCCATCCTGGGCGCCTCCGGCTATACCGGCGCCGAACTCGTCCGGCTGATCGCCACCCATCCGGGGATGCGCGTCGCCGCGCTGTCGGGCCATTCCAAGGCCGGAATGGCGATGGCCGAGGTGTTCCCGTTCCTGCGCCATCTCGACCTGCCGGCGCTGACCACGATCGAGGAGATGTCCTTCGACGACGTCGATCTCGTGTTCTGCGCGCTGCCGCACGCCACGTCTCAGCAGGTTATCAAGGGGTTGCCGACCAATCTTAAAGTCGTGGACCTGAGCGCCGATTTCCGGCTGCGGGATCCGGCCGCCTACCAGAAATGGTATGGCAAGCCGCACGCCGCGCCGGAATTGCAGCGCGAGGCGGTCTATGGCCTGACCGAGTTCTATCGCGACGAGATCCGCGCCGCGCGGCTGGTCGCCGGCACCGGCTGCAACGCCGCGACCGGGCAGTTCATCCTGCGCCCGCTGGTGGCGGCGGGGGTGATCGACCTCGACGACATCGTCCTCGACCTCAAGTGCGGGGTCAGCGGTGCGGGCCGGTCGCTGAAGGAAAACCTGCTCCATGCCGAGCTGTCCGAGGGGGCGCATCCCTATTCCGTCGGCGGCGTGCACCGGCACCTGGGCGAGTTCGATCAGGAGCTGAGCCTGGAGGCGGGCCGCGAGGTGCGCATCCAGTTCACCCCGCACCTGATCCCGGCAAACCGCGGCATCCTTGCCACCGCCTACGTGAAGGGTGACCCGCAAACCATTCTGGATACGCTGGAAAAGCGATATGCGGACGAGCCCTTCATCGAGGTCCTTCCGGCCGGCGAGGTGCCCTCGATCCGCCATGTCCGGGGTTCCAACTTCTGCCATATCGGGGTCGTAGGCGACCGGATCCCGGGCCGGACCATCGTCGTCGCCGCGGTCGACAACCTGACCAAGGGGTCGAGCGGGCAGGCGATCCAGAACGCCAACCTGATGCTGGGGCTGGACGAGACCGCCGGTCTCATGCTCGCTCCGGTCTTCCCGTGAGGGCCCGCCTTGTTCGTGAGTGAGAGACCATGAAGACGCTAAAGAAACGCCGCCGGATTCAGGTCATCGTCGTCACACTGGCGGCATTGGCGGTCTCCACTGCCCTGATCGGCTACGCGATGCGGGACGGGATCAGCTTCTTCCGCTCGCCCTCCGAGGTGGTCGAGGCGCCGCCGCCGCCGACCGAACTGTTCCGCATCGGCGGGCTGGTGGAGGAGGGGTCGCTGGTGCGCGGCCAGGGCGAGGCGATCACCTTCCGCGTCACCGACGGCGGCACCGAGGTTCCGGTCACCTATACCGGCATCCTGCCCGACCTGTTCGAGGAGGGACAGGGCGTCGTCGCGCAGGGCCGTTACGTCGACGGCACCTTCGAGGCGGTCGAGATCCTCGCCCGGCACGACGAGACCTACATGCCCGCCGAGGTAGTCGACATCCTGAAGGAACAGGGCGTCTACCGCGATCCGGCGGACGCAACGGACGGTCCTCCCGTCACCAATTAACCTTTTGGGCAGAGGGTCCGGCCCCGCAAGCAGCGCGGGGGAGCACCCATGTCCGGACAGACCGTCACCGATATCGCCAGCGCGATCATCGCCCGCGAGGGCGGCTACGTGAACGACCCCGACGATCCCGGCGGGGCGACGAAATACGGCGTCACGATCCACACCATGCGGCGGCTGGGCCTTGATCTCGACGGCGACGGGCGGGTGTCGGAGGCCGATGTCCGCCGCCTGACCCGCCGGCAGGCCCGCGACATCTTCGTGCGCCACTACTTCGAGGGGCCGCGGATCGACAAGCTGCCCGAGATCCTGCACGCCACCGTCTTCGACATGTACGTGAACGCCGGGGCGAATGCGGTGAAGATCCTGCAACGGCTGATGCGCGACATGCGAATCGACGTGGCCGTGGACGGGGTGATCGGCCCCCAGACCATCGCCGCCGCCCGCGAGGCCGCGGAAGCCGCGCCGCACCACATCGCCGACGCCTACGGGATCGCCCGGCGCAACTATTACTACGACCTCGCCGACCGGCGTCCGGCATCGCGCAAGTACGCCCGCCGGCGCGACGGCGGCAAGGGTGGCTGGATCCGCCGTGCCGAAGAGTTCATCGACCCGAAATACCACCTGACGGAGGCCGAGCACCGCGCCCGGACCGCGGCATGGGGCTGATCGGCGAATTCCTGGCGATGCTGTTCGGCGGCGGCCGCAACGTCGTCCGCGAGACCGCCGAGGTGTTCCGCGAGAACGCCGAAGCCGGCGCCGCCCGCGACACCGCCGTCAAGCAGGCGACGCTGGCCCAGTTCGCGGCCGAGTTCCAGCATCCGCGCCAGGGCGTCTTCGACCGCGTCGTCGATGGGCTCAACCGGCTGCCGCGGCCGATGCTCGCCTTCGGCACCATCGGCCTGATGGTCGCGGCGATGGTCGACCCGATCTGGTTCGCCGCCCGGATGCAGGGCATCGCGCTGGTGCCGGAACCGATGTGGTGGCTCATGGGCGCGATCGTCAGCTTCTATTTCGGCGCCCGCCACCAGGCCAAGGGCCAGGAATTCCAGCGCTCCATCGCCGAGACGATGGCGCGCGCCGGCGAGGTCACCTCCAACATCCGGGCGCTTGGCGCGCTCAGCGCCGGGGCCGGTCTCGGTGCCGACTCCGATGCCGATGCCGAGGGCGCGCCGGGCCTGTCCGACGGCAGTTCCGATCCCGAACCGGCGCGGTCCGCCCCGAACCCTGCGCTCGATGCCTGGAGGGCGGCGCAATGACGGAAGAGCGGTTCATCCGGCTCGAGGCGCGGCTGCACGCGCTGGAGACCCGGTCGGCGGTGGAGGATGTCCACCGCAGCAACGTCGAGAAGCGGCTGAGTTCCATCGAGGACATCCTCAAGTGGCTGGTCCGGCTGGTGATCGGCGCGCTGATCCTCGCCGCCATCGCCTATGCGCTGAAGGGCGGGTTCGGAGAGTTCCCGGCACAGGTCCGCTAGGACCGCAGGCCACGGCCGCCGCGGGGCCGGTGCGACGACTCGTCCCGCCGATCACCTGAATTCGAGTTCCCTCGCCGCCGGACGCGCCCTATTTCTGGGGCATGATCGTTGAACTCGGACATTTCGCGCTGGTGCTCGCCTTCGGGCTGGCCCTGCTTCAGATGGTGGTGCCGCTCGTCGGCGCGCACAAGGGCTGGCGCGGCTGGATGGCGGTGGCCGAACCGGCCGCCGTGTCGCAGTTCATCCTCGTCGGGTTCTCCTTCGCGGCGCTGACCTACGCCTTCGTGGTCAGCGACTTCTCGGTGCGGCTGGTCTACCTCAATTCCCACTCGCTGAAGCCGATGCTCTACAAGGTGACGGGTGTCTGGGGGAACCACGAGGGATCGATGCTGCTCTGGCTTCTGATCCTGACCCTGTTCGGGGCGGCGGCGGCGGTCTGGGGGCAGGGCCTGACCCCGACGATGCGGGCGCGGGTGCTCGGCGTGCAGGCCGCCGTGTCGGTGGCCTTCTTCGCGTTCATCCTGTTCACCTCGAACCCGTTCCTGCGGCTGGCCATGCCGCCCTTCGACGGGCGCGACCTCAATCCGCTGCTGCAGGACCCCGGGCTCGCCTTCCACCCGCCGTTCCTCTACCTCGGCTATGTCGGGCTCTCGATGGCCTTCTCCTTCGCCGTGGCGGCCCTGCTCGAGGGCAAGGTGGACGCGGCCTGGGCCCGCTGGGTCCGGCCCTGGACGCTCGCCGCCTGGCTGTTCCTGACTGTGGGCATCGGGCTCGGGTCGTGGTGGGCCTATTACGAGCTGGGCTGGGGCGGCTTCTGGTTCTGGGACCCGGTGGAGAACGCCTCGTTCATGCCGTGGCTGCTGGCCGCAGCGCTGCTGCATTCGGCGATCGTGGTGGAGAAGCGCGAGAGCCTGAAGAGCTGGACCATCCTGCTCGCGATCCTCGCCTTCGGCTTCTCGCTGCTGGGCACCTTCATCGTCCGGTCCGGGGTGCTCACCTCGGTCCACGCCTTCGCCAACGACCCGGAACGCGGGGTCTTCATCCTCGCCATCCTCGGGATCTTCGTCGGCGGCGCGCTCGCGCTCTACGCCTGGCGGGCGCCGGCGATGGCGGCGAAGGGCGTGTTCGGCACGGTCAGCCGGGAAAGCGCGCTGCTGCTCAACAACATCCTGCTGGCGGTGGCCTGTTTCGTGGTCTTCGTCGGCACCCTCTGGCCGCTGCTGGCCGAGATGGCCTTCGGGCGGGTGCTGTCGGTCGGGCCGCCGTTCTTCGACGCCGCCTTCACGCCGTTCTTCGTGCTGCTGACCGCGGTGCTTCCGGTCGGGGCGATGCTGGCGTGGAAGCGGGGCAGCCTCGGCCGCGCCGCCCGGCCGCTCTGGCCGGCGGCGGCGCTGGCGGTGGCGCTGATGGCGCTGGCCTTCGCGGTGCAGACCGGGCGCTCGGCGCTCGGCCCGGTGGGCGTGCTGCTCGGGACCTGGGTGGTGGCGGGCGCGGCGCTGGACCTCTGGTCGCGCACCGGGCGCGGCACGGCGGCGGGCCGGCTGGCACGGCTGTGGCGGCTGCCGCGGGCCGACTGGGGCAAGTTCACCGCCCATTCGGGGCTGGGCATCACCGTGCTGGCCATCGCCGGGCACATCGCCTGGCAGCAGGAGGACATCCGGGTGGCCGATATCGGCGACCGCTACGCGCTCGGCGCCTACGAGATCGAACTGCGCGGGGTCGAGCGGCTGGCAGAGGCGAACTACCAGACCACCAGGGCCACGGTCGCGCTGTGGCGCAACGGCCGCGAGGTGGCGGTGGTCCACCCCGAGAAGCGCTACTACCCGGTGGCCGGGATGCCGACCACCGAGGCGGGCATCGCCAACGGCTTCTGGCGCGATCTCTACGTCGTCATCGGCGACCCGCAGGAGGGCGGCGGCTGGGCGGTGCGGTCTCATGTCAAGCCGTTCTCGAACTGGATCTGGGGCGGCTCGATCCTGATGGCGCTCGGCGGGCTGATCTCGCTCACCGACCGGCGGCTGAGGGTCGCCGCCGGGGCGGCGCGCGCCGCGCCGGGCGGGGTTCCGGCGGAATGAGACGGCTGGCTCTGATCCTGTGCCTGCTGGCCGCGCCGCTGGGCGCGGTGCAGCCCGGCGAGATGCTCGACGACCCGGTGCTCGAACAACGGGCGCGCGAGCTCTCCCGGGGCCTGCGCTGCCCGGTCTGCCAGAACGAAAGCATCGACGACAGCAACGCCGAACTGAGCCGGGACCTGCGGATCCTGCTGCGCGAACGGCTGGTGGCCGGGGACAGCGACGCCGAGGCGGTGCAGTACATCGTCGACCGCTACGGCGAATACGTCCTGCTGCGGCCCGACGCTTCCGGGGTCAACCTGGTGCTGTGGCTGGCCGCGCCGGCGATGCTTCTGGCCGGGCTCGGCATCGGCTGGCTGGTGCTGCGGGAGCGGGGCAGGGCGGCGGAACCCGACGCGCTCAGCGCCGAGGAAGAGGCGCGGCTGCGCGATCTCCTGCAGAAATGACGCAACGCCGCCCTTTCCCGGCGGCCGTGGATCGTTAGGTAGAGGCGGACTCAGGACAAGGAACGCCCGTTCATGGACTACCAGGCCATCACGCTCGACATCTCCGAGGACATCGCCACGATCACCCTGAACCGGCCCGAGGTGATGAACGCCCTCAACGCGCAGATGCGGGCCGAGATCACCCACGCGGTTCGCGACGCCGGCGGGCAGGCGCGGGTGGTGGTCCTGACCGGGGCCGGGCGGGCCTTCTGCTCGGGGCAGGACCTCGGCGACGGCGGCACCGCCGCCAACCTCGATCTCGAACGGACGCTGCGGGACGAATACGTGCCGATGCTGCGGGCGATCTACGATTGCCCGGTGCCGACGATCGCAGCGGTCAACGGGGCCGCCGCCGGGGCCGGGGCCAACCTCGCGCTGGCCGCGGACGTGGTGATCGCCTCGGAGGCGGCGCGCTTCATCCAGGCCTTCGCGCGGATCGGGCTGATCCCCGATACCGGCGGCACCTACTGGCTTCCCCGGCAGATGGGCGCGGCCAAGGCGATGGGCGCGGCGCTGTTCGCCGAGCCCATCGGCGCCCGGCAGGCCGCCGACTGGGGGATGATCTGGGAGGCGGTGCCAGAGGACGGATTCGACGCCCACTGGCGGGCCCGCGCCGCCCATCTTGCCCGGGGGCCGACCGAAGCCTACCGGCACGTCAAGGCGGCGCTGCGCGGGAGCTGGGACAACGATCTGGAGGCGCAGCTCCTGCTCGAGGCGAGGCTGCAGGGCAAGTGCGGCCAGACCCGCGATTTCCGCGAAGGCGTCGTGGCCTTCCTCGAAAAGCGCCCGGCGGCCTACGAGGGGCGCTGAGCCTTCTCCCGCCGGTCCTCCCGGGGGACCGGATCAGACCGGGGTGTAGATCACGACCGGGATGTTGCCGTCGAGCCCGTCGACCGGATCGAAGCTGCCCGCCACCTCGGCCACGCGCACCCCGTCGATGGCGACGAAGGTGGCGGTGAGGGTGCTGTCCACGCCGACCTCGGCACCGGCAATCGCCTCCGACAGGGCGACGACGATGGTGTCGAGCGTGTGGTCGAAATCGGTGATCCGGGCCGGGGTCGCCGCGCTGATCCAGTCGCCCGCGACGAACGCGTCCGCGCCGCCGCCCGCGACGCTTGCGAGCAGACCGGGATCCGGAAAACCCATAATGATGTCAATAACGTGCGCCCCTGCCCGATGGCGAATCGTGGCAGGGGCGAAGTGCCGGAGGCAGACTGCGGGGTCGGAAACGCATCGTTGCCGATCCAGCGTTTGTGCCCGACCGCCGGGGGCGGCCCCGTCAGGACGGGATCATCGGGTCGAAGGGATCGCCGGGTCCGCCGGGCCCTTCCGGGCCGCCGCCTTCGCCCAGCACGGTGACGTAGATGTTCGCCGTGGTGCCGTCGACCAGCGCGTAGCTGAACACCACCGGCGGGCCCGCCTCGCCCTCTGGCACCGAGTCGAACTGGCCATTGGCCGAGAAGTCGACCGACCCGTCCGGGTAGATCGTCAGCAACGCCCCGGTCAGCGGATCGGTCAGCGTCGTCGGCGCGGTCACCTCGGTCCCGGCCAGGTCGTAGACGCCTTCGTCGTAGACGCCGCCGTCCTTGCTGTCATTGGCGAGGATGAAGGCGTCCACGTCGCCGAACCCTTCCGAGGCCAGAACGGTGATGTAGTCGTCCTCTGCGGCATAGACCGGGTCGTTCGGCTCTTCCGGCGGGGCCTCGGGCAGGGTGCCGCCCAGCTTGAGCGAATCCTCGCGGCTGCCGCCCTCGGCGCCGACCGAGGTGAGCCGCACCGCGATGTCCTGGAACGCGAAGTCGTCGAGGGTCAGGTCGG
Organism: Paracoccaceae bacterium; assembly: GCA_041628615.1. Classification (GTDB taxonomy): domain Bacteria; phylum Pseudomonadota; class Alphaproteobacteria; order Rhodobacterales; family Rhodobacteraceae; genus JAMWZF01. Next base: position 18,723 of record JBFKOW010000035.1, read on the forward strand.
CCAGCGATGAACTGATGGTGAAGCTGGTGCTGCGGATGTCGTCCCCGGCCATGCCCGCGGTGCCGAACTGCACGCCGCCGTCGAACTTGCCCAGTTCCTTGACCACCTCGCCGTTTACGTTGGTGAAGTTGTCCACCTTGGTCACCCCGTCGACCTTGAGCGCGGTGCCGGTCACGTCGGCGCCCTCGATGATCAGGCTGGTGGTCAGGCTGTCGTCGGCGAGGTCGAAGAAGAAGCCATTCAGGTCGCCGATCGACCCGGTGTCGTCGAGCACGTCGATCCGGAAGCCGAGCGTGCCGTCCATCAGGTCGGTGATGGTGACGCGGACATTCACGTCGCCGGTGATCGTGTAGGAGAGTTCTGCCATGTGCTGTCCTTCTCGATGGGCGCCGCGGCGCCGGGCGGAAGGACAATTCGGAGCGAATTACGGCTCGAATAGGGCCGCGGACCGGGCCGGGCCCGATCTTTTGCCAAGACTTCAAGGCAAGTCCTCGGCATCGGCGGCCCGAAGGACGACCCCGGGCCGCCGGGTCCGGTCAGGTCACGGCGCGGAGCCGTCGACGATCCGGTTGGCGAAGCCGTGGTTGGTGTCGCGGTGATGCGCCTCGTCCGCGCGGATCACCACGACCACCTCGCGCAGCCGGGCGTCCGCCGGCAGGTTCCAGTAATCCCTCGCGATCTGCGGCGCCGGCACGTTCTCGACCCGGCCGGCGTCGATCTCGGCCAGATACTGGGTGTAGCTGACCACCGCTTCCTCCTCGAGATATCCCACTACCCGGTGCGCGGTGCGCGGCGCGAAGAGATACAGGAAGAAGTAGAAGTTGTAGAAGATCGCCTGAACCACCATGATCAGCAGCCGCTCGAACCGCGAGGGCTGGGCGATGTGGATGAAGGTCATCAGATGCATCCGCTCGTTGTCGGCCTCGTCGATCAGTTCCTTGATCCAGCCTTGGTCGTCGCGGATGTGGCGGATCGCCTTGAGATGCTGCAGCAGGCCGCCGACCATCCCCGGCACCGCCGCCACGGTCTCGAGAACCACGGCGCGATGGCCGTAGCGTTTCGCGAAGAACCGGTCGGCGAAGAAACGCAGAAACTTCACGAAGCGGAAGGCGATCCGGTCGTGGATGTCCTGCGGGACGTGATGGGTCTGGACGAATTCCGCCCCGGCCCGGTCGATGTTGCGTGGCTGTTCCATGCCTCCAACCTCTTTCACTCTATCCGAGTGAAAAAGTAGGATAAGCCCCCGGGCCGGCGAGGTCCGGGGGCCGTGCATATTGCCGCAGCCCGCCGGGCGGCACCGGGTCGTCCGGCGGGCGGGGCAGGCGGTCAGAACAGGAGGTCGCCGCCGTGCAACGGGTCTTCCTCGTCCGGCATGTCGCCGTCCATCGGTCCGTCCGGGATCACCGGCAGCGGCGCAATGATCCAGTCCTCGGTCCCGGTCTCGGTGCCGTCGCCGGCCCCGGTTCCCGTGTCCAGCGGCGGCTCGTCCGGGGTTTCCGGCTCGGGCTCAAGCGGCGGCTCGACCGGAGTTTCCGGCTCGGGCTCAAGCGGCGGCTCGTCCGGGGTTTCCGGTTCGGGCTCAAGCGGCGGCGCGTCCGGGGTTTCCGGCTCGGGCTCCAGCGGCGGCTCGTCCGGGGTCTCCGGCTCGAGCTCCAGCGGCGGCTCGTCCGGAATTTCCGGTTCGGGGTCGACCGGCGGATCGACCGGGTCTTCGGGCTCGTCGGGATAAAGCTCCGGTGCTGTCGTGCCGAGCTTGAGGGACCCGTCCCGGCTGCCGTCGATCTCGCCCACGGAGGTCAGGCGGACGCCGAAATCCATGCCCTCGATATCCTCGAGATAGAGGGCAAGGCTGTCATGGGACAACAGGAACTGCGTGGTCTGGATGTCGTCCTTGACGATCCCCGAGGTGCCGATCCGGACCCCGGCGTCATAGTCCTCGACCTTGCCGTCGCCGTCCCCGTTCATGTTCACGCCCTGGCCGAGGTTGTCGACGCTCTCGGCCTCGAATTCCGATCCGGTCACGTCCTGGCCGTTGGCCATCATGCCGTCCAGGATCGCGGTGTCGGTCACGTCGAAGAACAGGCCCCGGATGTCGGCGGTCAGGCCCTCGCTCTCGTCCACGGACAGGTCGACCAGCAGCGTGCCGTCGCCCATCTCCGAGATCGTGACGTTCACCGAGGGCGGGCCGGGGATGACGAAGGACAGGGTCTGGGCGTCGGCCGGCGGGGAAAGAGTCATGCGGATCTCCGTGTGCGTCGCCCCCGACGCGCACGGGATGCTTAAGAATTGCGACCAATTCATGGCAAATTGGAGATCGGCCCCCGGGCGTTCCGGCACGGCGGACAATGCGGCAGGCCAGGCCGCAACTGTCGACGGGACGGACACACCCGCAGGCGCGGCCCAATTCGCGGCGGCGTGGCCCGGCGGACAGGCCGCCGGGCGGCCGGGATCAGCGGTTCTCGATGTCGGTGTAGTCGCGCAGGGTCGCGCCGAGATAGAGCTGGCGCGGCCGGCCGATCTTCATCTGCGGATCGGCGAGCTGCTCCTTCCACTGGCTGATCCAGCCGACGGTGCGGCTGACCGCGAAGATCGGCGTGAACATCGAGGTCGGGAAGCCCATCGCCTCGAGAATGATGCCGGAATAGAAGTCGACATTCGGGAACAGCTTCTTGTCGACGAAATAGGAGTCGTTCAGCGCCTGCTTCTCGAGCTCCTTGGCGACCTGCAGCTTGGGATTGTCCTCGATGCCGAGCAGGTCGAGCACCTCGTCGGCGGACTGCTTCATCACCTTCGCGCGCGGGTCGAAGTTCTTGTAGACCCGGTGGCCGAAGCCCATCAGGCGGAACGGGTCGTTCTTGTCCTTGGCGCGGGCGATGAACTCGGGGATCCGGTCGACCGAGCCGATCTGTTCCAGCATCTCGAGGCAGGCCTGGTTGGCGCCGCCATGGGCCGGCCCCCAGAGACAGGCGATGCCCGCCGCGATGCAGGCGAAGGGGTTGGCCCCCGAGGACGACGCGAGCCGCACCGTCGAGGTCGAGGCGTTCTGCTCGTGATCGGCATGCAGGGTGAAGATCCGGTCCATCGCACGGGACAGGATCGGGTTCACCTGGTATTCCTCGGCCGGCACCGCGAAGCACATGTTGAGGAAGTTCGACGCGTAGTCGAGATCGTTGCGCGGGTAGATGAACGGCTGGCCGATCGAGTACTTGTAGGCCCAGGCCGCGATCGTCGGCATCTTTGCGATGAGCCGGTGGCTGGCGATCTCGCGCTGGCGCTCGTCGGCGATGTCGGTGCTGTCGTGGTAGAAGGCCGACATCGCGCCGACCACGCCGACCATCGTCGCCATCGGGTGCGCGTCCCGGCGGAAGCCGCGGAAGAAATACTGCATCTGCTCGTGCAGCATGGTGTGGCGGGTGATGGTGTTCTCGAAGTGCTCCAGTTCCGCCGCGGTCGGCAGCTTGCCGTAGAGCAGGAGGTAGCACACTTCGAGGTAGTGCGACTTCTCGGCGAGCTGGTCGATCGGGTAGCCGCGGTGCAGCAGTTCGCCCTTCTCGCCGTCGATGTAGGTGATCGTCGAGTCGCAGGACGCCGTCGAGGTGAAACCCGGGTCATAGGTGAAGACCTTGGCCTGGGCGTAGAGCTTGCGGATGTCGAGAACGTCTGGCCCGGCGGTGGGCGAGTGGATCGGCAGCTCGTATTCGGTGCCGTCGATGTTCAGGATCGCGCGTCGTTCTGTGTCAGCCATCGGGTGTCCTTTCCTCGGGACGTGGCGCGGGCGCTGGCCGGCCCGCCACGCAGCTTTCAGGCCCTGGACCGAAGCCGCCCGCGCCGCGAGGGTCGGACGGGCCTCAGCCGGTTGCGTCGGTGAGCCGGGCCAGAGTCTCCTCCCGGCCCAGCACAAGCATCATGTCGAACACGGAGGGCGAAACCGTCCGGCCCGCAAGCACCGCCCTGAGCGGCCCGGCAAGCTTGCCCAGCTTCAGCCCGTGGGCTTCCGCGTGCGCGCTGACTGTGGCCTCCAGATCGTCGCGCGTCCAGCTAGCAGTTTGCAGTCGCGGCGTCAATTCTGCCAGTATACCATTGGATACCGCAGCCAGTTGCGCCTCGGCCTTCTCGTCCCGGTCGATCGGCCGGCTGGCGAGAATAAACCGCGCCTTCTCAATGAGTTCTGGGAACGTCTTGGACCTTTCCTTGAGCGCGTGAAGGCTCCGTGACATCGCGTCGCGCTGCGCCGCGATCAGGGCCGGGGCGTCCGTGGCGGCAAGAAAGGCCTCGAGTTCTTGCAGCAGTGCAGCATCGTCGGCGGCGGCCATGTGCTGGCCGCAGAGGTTTTCCAGCTTCCTGAGGTCGAAGCGCGCCGGGGCGCGGCCGATTCCGGGC
>JBFKOW010000036.1:0-22567 GCA_041628615.1 Paracoccaceae bacterium
ATGGCACCGATTCTGCATCTCCAAAAGCTGTCCGTCGGCACCGAAAGCGTCGAGGACCTCGCCGCCTGGCAGGCGACCCGCCGGGCGCAGGCCCCGGACGGCCTGCCGCGCCACGTCACCCGGATGTGGCCGAAGCGCGAGGCGGACCTGCTGAACGGCGGCTCGATCTACTGGGTCATCAAGGGCACGATCCTGTGCCGGCAGGCGATCGCCCGGCTCGATCCCCACGACGGCGCCGATGGCATCCGCCGCTGCGCCATCGTCCTGCATCCCGAGCTGATCCGGGTCGCCCCGACCCCGCGCCGGGCCTTCCAGGGCTGGCGCTACCTCGCGGCCGGGGACGCCCCGCGCGACCTGCCGGCCGGCCGTCAGTCCGAGGACCCGTTGCCGCCGAAACTGTCGGCGGCGCTGGCCGAGATCGGCGTGCTCTGAGCCTCAGTAGGGGTAGGGCTGCCCCGGCGCCGGCGGCGCGGTGGTCAGTTCGCCGGCGAGCAGCGCCGCATGGCACAGCGCCGCCAGCGTGGCGTCGGTCGCTTCCGGGTTGTCCCGCCCGATCCGGATCCCCACCGCGTTGTTGGCGAGGTCCATCGCCCGCTCGCCCGCCGGGTTCGAGGAATAGGCCTCGTGCGCGGTGGTGAACTCGAAGGCCCCGGACGGGCCGATATCGCGGGCCAGCAGCGCCGACCAGTAGCAGTGCCGGAAGGCGTCGCCGCTGCCGTTGTGGAGCCCGGCACCGGGGAACCGGCTGCGCGCCTCGGCCAGCGCGGTCTGCGCCGCCTCCCAGATCTCGTCGATCTGCCAGGGATGCTGGATCAGGTAGGATTTCTCGGCCGGGGTCAGGTCGGTCCAGATGCCCTTGCGGACGTAGCCGTCGTTCATCGCCGCCCCCCTCAGTCCCGCACGATCTCGGCCCGGACCACCCGTCCGCCGCCGTCGAAGTCCATCACCAGCCAGTGCGAATCGACCCCGAAGCCGCGCTGGCTTTCGGACAGCCAGTAGACGAGGTCCCGGTCGGCGAAATACGGCGTGTCGGTGGGCGGGCCGAGCCTGTCCTCGACCTCGGGACGGGTCAGGCCGGTCAGGGTGCCGCCGGCGATCAGCGCCTCGGCCATCGCCAGCCGCGGGAACGGGTCGGTGTAGATGCGGCCCTCGTCGCGCCAGACCGCCGGGTCGAATGTCATCGCCGTCCCTCCTCCGTCGCCCGACGCGGCGACATGCCAGACCGCCCCCGCGCCGAGCAGCGCCAGAACCGCCAATCCGATCGCGAGCCGTGCCGGTGCCATCGGCCAAGATCCTTTCAGGGCGACGCTAGCACAGGTCAGCCGATCCTTTCGACGATTTCCGCAAGCGTCGCGCGGGTGGCGTCGGTCCAGTCCGCCCGGCGCGACCGGAACAGCGTCGCCTGGCTCTGGTGGATCACCCCGTCCGACAGGATCCGGAGCCCGTTGGCGCGCAGCGTGTCGCCGGTCGAGGTGATGTCGGCGATCGCCTCGGCGGCCTCGTTGCGCACCGTGCCCTCGGTCGCGCCCTGGCTGTCCACCAGCCGGTAGTCGGCCACCCCGGCCTCGCGCAGGAATTCGCGGACCAGCCGGTGATACTTGGTGGCGATGCGCAGCCGGTGGCCGTGGCGCCGCCGGAACGCCGCCGCCGCGCCGTCGAGATCGTCGAGCGTGTCGACGTCGATCCAGCCCGCCGGCACCGCGATCACCAGCGTCGCGCCGCCGAAGCCGAGCCGGGCGACCTCCTCGACCTTCTGGTCCCAGGCGACCAGCTTCTCGCGCACGAGGTCCGAGCCGGTGACCCCGAGGTGGATCCGCCCGGCGGCCAGTTCGCGCGGGATCTCGCCCGCCGACAGGAGTTGCAGGTCGACCCCGTCCAGCCCCTCGACCGACCCGGCATATTCGCGGTCGTCCTCGCTGCGGCGCAGGGCGATGCCGCGGGCGGCGAACCAGTCGAAGGTCTTGTCCATGAGCCGGCCCTTGGAGGGCACGCCGAGCCGCAGGGTCATGCCGCGCCCTCCGCCGCCAGCACCAGTTCCGGCCGGATCACCCCGCCCACCGCCGGCACCCCGCCGCGGCCCCGGCCCAGCACCGCGGTCAGCGCGTCGTAGCGCCCGCCGGTGGCCAGCGGCGGCCCCGCCGGGTCGGCGCCGTGGAAGCCGAAGACGAAGCCGTCGTAGTATTCCATCGAGGTGCGGCCGAAACTGGCCTCGAAGGCCAGGTCGTCCACCGCGACGCCGCGCGCCGCCAGCGCCTCGGCCCGCGCCGCGAGCCGGTCCCGGGCCGGGCCCAGCGCCGGCAGGTCCACCGCGATGTCGGCCAGCGCGCCCAGCACGTTGGGCAGGGTCTCGCGCAGCGACAGCACGGCGTCGATCAGGTCGAGTTCGCCCTGCCCGATCGGCGGCGTGGCGGCGTCCTCGCGCAGCGCGGCGATCCGGGCGGCGATCTCGTCCTGGCGGCGCAGGCCCTGCAGCGGCGGCATGTCGGCCATCGGGTCGGCGGCGGCGAGCAGCGCGGCGCGGGCCGGCGGCACCGGGCTGCGGCCGCCGAACCGGTCGAGCAGTTGCCGGAACCGGCGCGGCCGCCAGATGTGCCGGCGCAGCGCCGCCTTGCGCGCCTCGGTGGTGGCGAGCCCGTCGACGGCGGCCAGCAGGACCCCGAAATCCCCGGTCACCGCCCGCCGCGCGGCGCCGTCCAGCGCCCCGGCGATGGTGGCGAAGACCTCGGCATCGGCGGCGGCCGGATCGGGGTGGCCCAGCACCTCGAAGCCCACCTGCAGATACTCGATCGGCCGGGTCTCGTCGGTTTCCTGCCGCCGGAACACGGGGCCGAGATAGGTGTAGCGGGCCTCGCCCGCGCCTTTCGCCATCTGCGCCATGTGCGCCTCGACCACCGGCACGGTGAAGTCGGGCCGCAGCATCAGCTCGCCGCGGATCGGGTCGGCGGTGACGTAGGCGCGGGCGCGGATGTCCTCGCCGTAGAGGTCGAGCAGGGTGTCGGCGGGCAGCAGGAACGGGGTCTCGACCGGCACCGCGCCGGCCGCCTCGAAGGCGGCGCGGATCGCCTCGCCCCGGAGCGCGGCGGGGCTCGTCACGCGCCCGCGCCGCCGCCGAGGATGCGCCGGACGGTGGCGACGAGGTCGCCGACCGGCACCTCGACCTGCGCCGGCTGGTCCTTCCATTCCTCGAGGCTCGCCGTTTCGGCGATCTTCGCGCCCAGCACGAGGTCCTTGACCTGCACCACGCCGCGCGCCGCCTCGTCGGCGCCCTGGATCACCGCGACGGGCGATCCGCGCCGGTCGGCATACTTGAGCTGGTTGCCGAAGTTCTTGGGATTGCCGAGGTAGACCTCGGCCCGGATTCCGGCGGCGCGCAGCGACGCGGCCATCGCCTGGTAATCGGCCATCCGGTCGCGGTCCATCACGGTGACGACGACCGGCCCCTTCCAGAGATCCGAGTCGCCGACCTTTCCCTTGGCGTAGAGAGCGGCCAACAGCCGGTCCACCCCGATGGACACCCCCACCGCCGGCACCGCCTGCCCGGTGAAGCGCTTCACGAGGTCGTCGTAGCGCCCGCCCCCGGCGACCGACCCGAACTGCCGCGGGCGGCCCTTGTCGTCGGTGATCTCGAAGGTCAGTTCCGCCTCGAACACCGGCCCGGTGTAGTAGCCGAGGCCGCGGACCACCGAAGGATCGATCTCGATCCGGTCCGGACCGTAGCCAGCAGCGGCGAGGTGGCCTGCGATCTCGGCCAGTTCGGCCACGCCCTCGGCGCCGATCGCCGAGGCCCCGACGGCGGCTTCGAGGTTGGCGAGGGTGGCGGCCCGGTCGGCGCCCTTCGATGTCAGGAAGGCCAGCACCGGCTCGGCCTGCGCCCCGGTCAGCCCGACGCCGTCGATATAGGCCCCCGAAGCGTCCAGCCTCCCCTTGCCCAGCAGTTCGCGCACGCCCTCGGCCCCGACCTTGTCGAACTTGTCGATGGTGCGCAGCACGTCGGCCCGTTTCGCCTCGTCGGAAACTCCGGTCGCCTCCAGAACCCCGTTGAGAACCTTCCGGTTGTTCACCCGCACCACGTAGTCGCCGCGCGGTATGCCCACGGCCTCCAGGGCGTCGCAGAGCATGGCGCAGATCTCGGCGTCGGCGGCCATGCTGGCGGTGCCCACGGTGTCGGCGTCGCACTGGTAGAACTGGCGGAACCGGCCGGGACCCGGCTTCTCGTTGCGCCAGACCGGGCCCATCGCGTAGCGCCGGTAGGGCGTCGGCAGGTCGTTGCGGTGCTGGGCGTAGACCCGGGCCAGCGGCGCGGTCAGGTCGTAGCGCAGCGCCAGCCAGCCCTCGTCGTCGTCCTGCCAGGCGAACACGCCGTCGTTCGGGCGGTCCACGTCGGGCAGGAACTTGCCCAGCGCCTCCACCGTCTCGACGGCCGAGGATTCCAGCGCGTCGAACCCGAACCGGTGATAGACCTCGGCGATTTTGCCAAGCATTTCCGCGCGTTCGGTGACGTCCGCGCCGAAGTAGTCGCGAAAGCCCTTGGGCGTCGCGGCCTTGGGGCGCGGGGTTTTCCTGGACTTGGACATGGCGGTCGCGGCTCGGGTCTGTGATCCGCGCCGCATCTAGCGGATGGGGGCCAGCGGGGCAAGGCGCGGACGCGCCGGCCGGTCACAGGGGCAGCGCGGTGCTCGACTTGATCTCGCGCAGGGAAAACGACGAATTCACCGCCCGCACCGCCGGGGACCGCAGCAGGACGCCGGTCAGGAACCGCTCGTAGGACCGCACGTCGCGGGTCCGTATCTTGAGGATGTAATCGTCGGCCCCGGCCACCGCGTGGGCCTCCTGGATCTCGTCATGGGCGGCGATCAGCGCGGCGAAGGCGCGGACCTCGGCCTCGGCATGGTCGGTGAGCGAGACATGGGCGTAGACGCAGAGCCCCGCGCCGGCCCGGTCCGGGTCGAGCAAGGCCACCCGGCCCCGGATCAGCCCCGCCGCCTCGAACTCCTGCACCCGCCGCCAGGCCGAGGACTGCGACAGGCCCGCCGCCGCGCCAAGCTGGGCGAGGGTCAGCGTGGCGTCCCGCTGCAGGGCGGCCAGAAGCCGCCGGTCCCGATCATCCACTTCCACGATTTGCGCCAGTCCTGAAATCCTGTTTCAACATGGTGCCTGAAAGCGGCATATCTGGGAACCGGTTTCGCGGGAAACGGCGGATAATCGGCAGGTCTGCCCGAGGTGAACCCGATGCCCGCCGCCCGCCCCTACGCCTCCAGGACCCCCGACGCCCAGGGTCTCTACCGCTACGGTCCCGAGGAGGACGCGGTCTGGTCGGACCTCGTCGACCGGCAGATGGCCGCCCTGCCCGGCCGGATCGCACCCGAGTTCCTGCGCGGCGTCGAGGCGCTGGGCCTGACCGCCGGCAAGGTGCCGCAGGTGCGCGACATCGACGCCCGGCTGCGCCGCCTGTCCGGCGCCGGGGTCGAGGGGGTGCCGGCGATCATCCCGCCGCTGGAGTTCTTCACCCTGCTGAGCCGCCGCCGCTTCCCGGTGGCGACCTTCCTGCGCCGCCGCGAGGACATGGACTACATCGAGGAACCGGACCTGTTCCACGAGGTCTTCGGCCATTGCCCGATGCTGACCGACCCGGATTTCGCCGATTTCATCGAGCGCGTCGGCCGGACCGCGCTGGCGCTGGGCAAACCGGCCCGCTGGCCGCTGTTCCGGCTGTTCTGGTTCACGGTGGAATTCGGCATGATCGACACGCCCGCGGGCCTGCGCGGCTACGGCGCCGGGATCGCCTCGTCCCCGGCGGAACTGGCCCATGCCACCGGCGGCGCGGCGCTGATCCGGCCCTTCGACCTGCACGAAGTGCTGCGCACGCCCTACCGGATCGACATCCTGCAGCCGGTCTATTTCGCGATCGAGGATTTCGCACAGCTCAAGGCCGCCTTCGAGACCGACATCGGCGCCGCGATCGGCCGGGCGCGGGCGGCGGGCGACCTGCCGCCGATGTTCGACCGTCCCGCGGCGGAGTAGCGCCCGCCGCCGGCTTGCGCTAAGCGGACGGCATGACCGACCCGACCGAGATCACCGCCCTGCAGGAGCGCATCGCCCACCTGACCCGGATGCTGGACGACCTGTCCGACGTGACCGCGGCGCAGGCCGACCGGATCGACACGCTGGAGCGGCGGGTGCGGCTGCTGCTGGAACGTGCGGCCGAGCGCGAGGCGGACGACGGCGGCAGCCTGCCGATGGCCGACCAGCGCCCGCCGCACTGGTAACGGCGCTCAGAGCCCCTCGCGATCGACGGCGGCCAGCGCGCCGTCATGCAGCAGGATCTCGACCCAGTCCGGCCCGGCGCCGAACCGCTCGTAGACCGTGACGAAGGCTGTATCGGCCCCCAGCCGGTCCAGCCGGCCGCCGCAGGGCGCGCCGCGCCGCGCGCCGCAGACCCGGCCCTTGATCGCCTCGTAGGCGTTGTCCACCTCGGACCACCGCTGGTTCAGGTTCACATCCGAGTAGCGGACAAGTTCGTGGGTGCCGACATCGCCCATCAGGACCAGCGCGCCGCTGAACTGCCGGGCGCAACCGTCGGAGAAACCCGTGATGTAGTGGGTGCGCAGCGTGGTCATCCCCGGCGCGGTGTCCCAGATCTCGAACCCCGACTGCCGGGCGACCCGGCGACCGAGCGCCCGGCCCGAGACCTCGCAATTGGTGGCGACCCGGCCGTAGGGCACCGCCATCCCGCGCGGGACGCGCGCACCGTCCGGCCCGGGGCCCGGCTGCGCCGCGGCGGCGGTCGTGCCGCCGCCCCCGCCACGGCCGAAGAGCTGGCCGAGAAAGCCGGGGCCGCCCAGCGCCGGGGCGTCGCCGGTCGGGGCCATCGCGGCGGCGGTGGCGGTGTCGCCGACGGCGATGCCGCTCTCGCTGACCCGCTCCACGCCGCGCAGCGGGTCGTCGCAACCGGCGAGCGCCAGCAAGCCGGCGCAGGCCAGCGCCGCAAGTCGCGGGCGCGGCAGTCGTGAATGATGGCCTCCCATGATGGCAGACCTAGCGCCGCGACCCCGGCGCGTCCATTGTCCAAAAGGCCAACGCGGAGCGGATCAGCGCCGACGGCGCGGCCGCACATGGGCCCAGAGCCGGGCCGCGGCGGGCTTCAGCCCGCGCTTGCGCTGCCCCCGGCTGCGCCCGGTATCGCCCCAGCCCGCCGGATCGAGCCCCATCTCGGGCAACGCCGCGATCAGGTCGGCGATGGCGTCCCGGTCGAGGTCGAACTCGTGGATCCGGCCCGGATAGCGCGGCGCCGCGGCGCGGACCGCGGCGTGCTGCGCGTCCCAGTCGGCGCGCCAGCGGTCGGCCAGCGCGGCCTCGTCGGCGAGCTTCAGCGCCTGCATCGCCCGGCGGGCGAACTCGCCGTGGCCGTGGTTGAACCGCGACCGGATCCAGTCCTCGCGGTCGCGGGTGTTCAGCACCACGATGGCCTCCGGGTAGGCGTCGAGCACCTTGCGGAAATGGCGGTTGCCCTCGCTGTAGATCGTCGGGGTGACATGGATCAGGTCGGCGTAGAGGGCGAAGTCCTCGAACCCCTCGAAGGGCCGGCGGCGGACGGCGACGTTCTCGTCCACCAGCCGCCCGGCCAGCGCCGTGGGCCGGAACCGGCGGCGCAGCTTGTGATGCATCGCCGGCAGGCCCGCCGCCTCGAACAGTTCGGCGAAGGACCGGGTGGCGCACTTGTTGAACCCGGCGAGAAAGACCTTGGGCGGCGGGGTGTCGGCCATCAGATGTCCAGCACCTCGACCACGCCGGGCAGCGACCGCAGCGCGGCCCGGATCTGGGGATTGACCGGCCACTCCTCGTCCACCGGCAGGTCGACCTCGCCAAGCTCGGGATCGTCGATGGTGAAGGTGATCGGCCCGCGGGCGCCCTTCACCTTGTCCGCGCGGGCGCGTTCCAGAACGGCGTGAATCGGGGCCAGCGCCGACGCGTCGTCGATGAACACCTGCAGCGCCACCGCCCCGGCGCGGGCCGCGACCTCGTCGATCGGCTCGACGCCGCGGCAGAGCAGCTTGAGCTGGTCGGCCTCCATCGTCGCCTCGGCGGTGATCACCACCTTGGACCCGGTTTCGAGATGGTCGCGCGCCGCTTCCAGCGCTTCGGAGAACACCGTGATCTCGTATTCGCCGTTCTCCTCGTCGGTGAGCTGGACGAAGGCGTAGCGATTGCCACGGGCGGACTTGCGCTCCATCCGGCCTTCGACGTAGCCGGCGATCCGGACCACCGCCGCGCCGCGCATCGCCTCGTGCTCGACCTGGGCCAGGGTCTTGATCCCGCCGCGGCGCAGGTAGCTGGCGTAGTCCTCCAGCGGGTGGCCGGACAGGAAGAAGCCGATCCCCTTCGATTCCTCGATCAGCCGCTCCGCCGGCAGCCAGTCGTCGACCGGCGACATCCGCGGCTCGGGCAGGTCCGCCCCGGCCTCGCCGAACAGCGACACCTGCGCCGATCCGCGCTGTTCGTGGATCGCCGCCGAGTAGCCGATGAGCTGGTCGAGGCTGTCGAACACCCGGCGCCGGTTGGCGTCGAGCTGGTCGAAGGCCCCGGCGCGGGCCAGCATCTCGAGCGGGCGCTTGCCGATCCGCTTCAGGTCGACCCGGCGGGCGAGGTCGAAGAGGGTGGCGAAGGGCCGCTCGGCCCCGCCCTCGCGGCGCGCCTCCACGATCAGCTTCATCGCCTCGACGCCGACGTTCTTGAGCGCGCCGAGGGCATAGACCAGCGCCCCGTCGCGCACGGTGAAGGTCGCCTCGGAGCGGTTCACGCAGGGCGGCACGAACGGCAGACCGAGGCCCTTCTTCACCTCCTGGAAATAGACCCGCAGCTTCTCGGTCTGGTGCAGGTCGCAGTTCATCACCCCGGCCATGAACTCGACCGGGTGGTTCGCCTTGAGCCAGGCGGTCTGGTAGCTGACCACCGCGTAGGCGGCGGCGTGGGACTTGTTGAAGCCGTAGTTGGCGAACTTCTCGAGAAGGTCCCAGACCTCCTGCGCCTTCTTCTTGTCGACCCCCTTCTCGGCCGCCCCTGACAGGAACTTGGGCCGCTCGGCGTCCATCGCCTCCTTGATCTTCTTGCCCATCGCCCGGCGCAGCAGGTCGGCGCCGCCGAGGCTGTAGCCCGCCATCTCCTGGGCGATCTGCATCACCTGTTCCTGGTAGACGATGATGCCCTGGGTCTCGTCGAGGATGTGGTCGATCAGCGGGTGCAACGTGTCGCGGTCGCTGATCCCGTTCTTGACCTCGCAATACTTGGGGATGTTCTCCATCGGGCCGGGCCGGTAGAGCGCCACCAGCGCCACGATGTCCTCGATGCAGGTGGGTTTCATCCGCCGCAGCGCGTCCATCATCCCCGAGCTTTCCACCTGGAACACCGCCACCGTCTTCGCGGCGGCGTAGAGCCGGTAGCTGGCCTCGTCGTCCAGCGGGATGGCGTTGATGTCGTTCTCGGTTCCCGGCGCGGGATCGTAGAGCCAGGTGCCGTCGGCGGCCTCGTGCAGGTTGCGCCCCGAGGCGCGGATCAGGTCCACCGCGTTCTGGATCACGGTCAGGGTCTTGAGCCCGAGGAAGTCGAACTTCACCAGCCCCGCCTGTTCGACCCATTTCATGTTGAACTGGGTCGCCGGCATGTCGGACCGGGGATCGCGGTAGAGCGGCACCAGCCGGTCCAGCGGCCGGTCCCCGATCACCACCCCGGCGGCGTGGGTCGAGGCGTTGCGCAACAGACCTTCGACCTGCTGGCCGTAGCTCAGCAGCCGCTCCACCACCGGCTCGGCCTTTGCCGCCTCGCGCAGCCGGGGCTCGTCGGCCAGCGCCTTCTCGATGCTGACCGGCTTCACCCCCTCGACCGGGATCATCTTGGAGAGCCGGTCGACCTGCATGTAGGGCATCTGCAGCACCCGGCCCACGTCGCGCACCGCGGCCTTCGACAGCAGCGCGCCGAAGGTGATGATCTGGCCCACCCGGTCGCGGCCGTATTTCTCCTGCACGTAGCGGATCACCTCCTCGCGGCGGTCCATGCAGAAGTCGATGTCGAAGTCCGGCATCGAGACCCGCTCGGGGTTCAGGAACCGCTCGAACAGGAGCTGGTAGCGCAGCGGGTCGAGGTCGGTGATGGTCAGCGCGTAGGCCACGAGGCTGCCCGCCCCCGAGCCCCGTCCGGGGCCGACCGGGATGTCGTGGTCCTTCGCCCACTTGATGAAGTCCGCGACGATCAGGAAGTAGCCCGGAAAGCCCATCCGCTCGATGATGCCCAACTCGAAGTCGAGCCGCGCCTCGTAGTCGGCGACCGGCGCGGCGTGGGGGATCACCGCCAGCCGGGCGGCCAGCCCCTCCTTCGCCTGCCGGCGCAGTTCCTCCACCTCGTCATCGGCGAATCGCGGCAGGATCGGGTCGCGGGTGCGGGCGCGGAAGGCGCAGCGGCGGGCGATCTCGACGGTGTTCTCCAGTGCCTCCGGCAGGTCCGCGAACAGCGCCGCCATCTCCTCGGGCGACTTCAGGTAGTGCTGCGGGGTCAGCCGGCGGCGGGGTTCGTTCTGGTCGACATAGGCGCCCTCGGCGATGCAGATCAGCGCGTCGTGGGCCTCGTACATCTCGGCCTTGGGGAAGTAAGCGTCGTTGGTGGCCACCAGCGGCAGGTCCATCCGGTAGGCGATCTCGACATGCGCGCGCTCGGTGGCCGCCTCGGCCTCGGGCAGGCCATCCTCGCCCGGATGGCGTTGCAATTCGACATAGAGCCGGCCGGGGAAGGCCGCCGCAAGCCTGCCGACGAGCGCCTCGGCCGCGGCGCGCTGGCCGCCGCGCAGCAGCCGGCCCACCGGCCCGTCCGGCCCGCCGGTGAGGCAGATCACCCCTTCGGCATGGGCGCACAATTCGTCCAGCGTGACTTGCGGCAGGTCGCGTTCGGGGCCGAGGTAGAGGCAGGTGTTGAGCCGCATCAGCGCCTCGTAGCCCGCCTCGGACTGGGCCAGCAGGACCACCGGTGCGGGGGCCGGCGGGCGCTTGCCGGGTTCCGCCGGCAGGTAGGCCAGATCGACCTGGCAACCGATGATCGGCTGCACCCCGGCCTTCGCCGCCGCCTCGGAAAATTCCAGCGCCGCGAACATGTTGTTGGTGTCGGTGACGGCAAGCGCCGGCATCCCCATCGCCGCCGCGAGCCCCGGCAGACCCTTCAGCCGAAGCGCCCCTTCGAGCAGGGAATACTCGGTGTGAGTGCGCAGGTGGATGAATCGGGGAGAGCCGGGCATGGTCCGAGTCTAGACCGAGGCGGCCGCGGGCCGCCAGAGGGGCCGTCCGCCCGCGCTGCCGGAATCCGCGCTTTGGGAGTGGAGGGCGGTGCGGCGCGGGACTAGCATGACGCAGCCAATGCAAAGGACCCCACCATGCCCGACCTCTCGCTCGAACTGACCCGCAGCTTCGCCGCCGCCCCCTCACAGGTCTGGCGCTGCCTGACCGAGCCCGAGCTGCTGAAGCAATGGTTCGCGCCGAAGCCGGTGACGGTCACCGAGATCGAACTGGACCTGCGCCCGGGCGGGCGGTTCCGGACCGTGATGAATATCCCCGACATGGGCGAGATGGACACCGGCACCGGCTGCGTCCTGCTGGTGGAGCCCGAGCGTCGGCTGGTCTGGACCTCCGCCCTCGGCCCGGGGTTCCGGCCCAATGCGCTCGCCGACGACCCGGCGTCGTTCTTCATGACCGCCGAGATGCTGCTGGCACCGACCCCGGGCGGCGGCACGGACTACACCGCCCGGGCGCTTCACGCCGACGCGGCGGCGGTCAAGGCCCACGAGGCGATGGGGTTCCACGAGGGCTGGGGCGCGGCGGCGGACCAGCTGGGCGACCTCGCATCCAGCCTCTGAGGCTTGCCAAACCCCGTCCCGCCCGCTTTCATGGAGAAGTCGGAGACAGCCGCCCCCCTCTACGCCGCATCGACGGGGGACTGGCAGACGCAACCGGACGGGTAAGGCGGCGGGCACATACCGCATGGCGATCAGGTTTCTTCTGAACGGAGAGACTGTGGAGTGGACCGGGCCGCCGACCCGCACTCTGCTGGACTGGCTGCGCGAGGAGCGCGGCCTCACCGGGACCAAGGAGGGCTGCAACGAGGGCGACTGCGGCGCCTGCACGGTGATGGTGACCGACGAGGACGGGGCGCGGGCGCTGAATGCCTGCATCCTGTTCCTGCCGCAGCTTCACGGCAAGGCGGTGCGCACGGTGGAGGGGCTGGCCGGGCCGGGCGGGGAACCGCACCCGGTGCAGGACGCAATGGTCGCCGCGCACGGGTCGCAATGCGGCTTCTGCACACCGGGCTTCGTGGTCTCGATGGCCTGCGCCCATCTGAACGGCCGCACCGACCATGACGACGTGCTGGCCGGGAACCTGTGCCGCTGCACCGGTTATGCGCCGATCGTCCGCGCGGCGCAGGCCGCCGAGGCCGCCCCGGTGCCCGACTGGGTCCGCGACATGCCGCCCGGCGGGGCGCCCCTTGGGGATGGCGACGGCTTCGCCCCCGAGACCGCCGACGCGCTGGCCGACTGGTATCTCGACAACCCCGACGCGACCCTCGTGGCCGGGGCGACCGATGTCGGGCTCTGGGTCACCAAGTCCCTGCGGGACCTGCCGAAGATCGCCTTCCTCGGGCGCTGCGCCGACCTGCGCGGCGTCACCGAAACCGGCGCGGAGATCCGGATCGGGGCGATGACGACGATGACCGAGGTGTTGACGGCGCTCCGCCCGCATCACCCGTCCTACGCCGAACTGGTCCGCCGCTATGGCTCGGACCAGGTGCGCAACGCGGCGACCATCGGCGGCAACATCGCCAACGGCTCGCCGATCGGGGACAACCCGCCCGCCCTGATCGCGCTGGGCGCGACGCTGCACCTGCGGCGCGGCGGCGAGCGGCGGGCGCTGCCGATCGAGGACTTCTTCCTCGACTACGGCAGGCAGGACCGGCGCCCGGGCGAGTTCGTCGAGGCGGTCAGCCTGCCGAAATCGGCGCCGCACCTGCGCTGCTACAAGCTGTCGAAGCGGTTCGACCAGGACATTTCCGCGGTCTGCGGCTGTTTCAACGTCACCGTGGCGGATGGCACGGTGAGCGCCGCGCGGATCGCCTTCGGCGGCATGGCCGGGGTGCCGAAACGGGCGGCGGCGGCCGAGGCGGCGCTGGTCGGGCGGCCCTGGACCGAGGCGACGGTCGCGGCGGCGGCCGAGGCGATGGCCGGCGACTTCACCCCGATGAGCGACATGCGCGCCAGTGCCGGCTACCGGATGGCGGCGGCGCAGGGGATGTTCCGACGGTATTTCCACGACCGCGCCGGGCACCCGGTCAGCGTGCTGGAGGTGACGCCATGAGCGTGACCAGCCCCCTGCCCCACGACGCCGCGCCGCTGCATGTCCGCGGCAGCGCCCGCTATGTCGACGACATCCCGGTGCCCGCCGATTGCCTGCACCTCGCCTTCGGGCTCAGCCCGTCCGCGAAGGGCCGGATCGACGCGGTGGAGCTTGACGCGGTGCGCGCCGCGCCGGGGGTGGTGGCGGTGCTGAACGCCGCCGACCTGCCCCATGCCAACGACGTCTCGCCCAGCGCCCATGACGAACCCCTGCTGGCAGACGGCCAGGTGCACTACATCGGCCAGCCGGTGTTCCTCGTCGCCGCCACCTCGCATCTCGCGGCGCGCAGGGCGGCGCGGGCCGGGACGGTGCGGATCGCCGAGGAGACCCCGATCCTGACCATCGACGCCGCGCTGGCCGCCGGCAGCCGGTTCGAGGAGGGTCCCCGGATCTGGCAGAAGGGCGACGTGGCATCGGCGCTGGCGGCGGCCCCACGCCGCCTGTCGGGCACGGTGGAGATCGGCGCGCAGGAGCACTTCTACCTCGAGGGGCAGGCGGCGCTGGCGTTGCCGCAGGAAGGCGGCGACATGGTCGTCCACGCCTCGACCCAGCACCCGACCGAGATCCAGCACAAGGTGGCCGAGGCACTGGGCCTGCCGATGCACGCAGTCCGGGTCGAGACCCGGCGGATGGGCGGCGGCTTCGGCGGCAAGGAGAGCCAGGGCAACGCGCTCGCCGTGGCCTGCGCGGTGGTCGCGGCGCGCACCGGGCGGCCGGCGAAGATGCGCTACGACCGCGACGACGACATGGTCATCACCGGCAAGCGGCACGACTTCCGCATCGCCTACGAGGCCGGGTTCGACGACAATGGCCGGATCCTCGCGGTGGACTTCACCCAGCATGCCCGCTGCGGCTGGGCGCAGGACCTGTCGCTGCCGGTGGCGGACCGGGCGATGCTGCATGCCGACAACGCCTACCTGATCGATCACGTCCGGATCACCTCGCACCGGCTGCGCACCAACACCCAGTCCGCGACGGCCTTCCGCGGCTTCGGCGGGCCGCAGGGGATGGTCGGGATCGAGCGGGTGATGGACCATGTCGCCCACGCCCTGGGGATCGACCCCGCCGACCTGCGCCGTCGCAACTACTACCGGGGGGCGGCGGCGGCGGGGCGGTCCTCCGGGGGGGATATTTCGGGTCCGAAGAAGGCCGGGTCCGGGCACCGGATGGCCACCGGCACGGGGCGCGGCACGGCCTACGGCGGCGCCCATTCGCCGGTGCCGGGCGCCGGCGCCAACACCACGCCCTACGGCATGGAAGTGACCGATTTCCTGCTGCACGAGATGACCCCGCGCCTGCTCGAGACCGCGGACTACGCGGCGCGGCGGGCGGCGGTGGCGGCGTGGAACGCCGACAACCCGGTGCTGAAGAAGGGGATCGCCTTCTCGCCGGTGAAGTTCGGGATCTCCTTCACCCTGACCCACCTCAACCAGGCCGGGGCGCTGGTCCATGTCTACCAGGACGGGTCGGTGCACCTGAACCACGGCGGCACCGAGATGGGCCAGGGCCTGAACCAGAAGGTGGCGCAGGTCGCGGCCGCCCGGTTCGGCATCCCGGTGGAGCGGGTAAAGATCACCGCCACCGATACCGGCAAGGTCCCCAACACCTCGGCCACCGCGGCCTCGTCCGGGTCCGACCTGAACGGGATGGCGGCGCGGGCCGCCTGCGACACGATCCGCGACCGGATCGCCGCCTGTCTCGCCGGGCTGCACCAGGCCCGGGCCGAAGACGTGGTCTTTGCCGATGGCCGGGTCCGGGTCGGGGCCGCGGAGATGAGCTTTGCCGAGGCGGTCGACACCGCCTACGTCAACCGGGTCAGCCTGTCGGCCACCGGTTATTACCGGACCCCGGACCTGTCCTGGGACCGGATCCGCGGCGCCGGGCGGCCGTTCTTCTACTTCGCCTACGGCGCGGCGGTGACCGAGGTGGTGATCGACACCCTCACCGGCGAGAACCGCATCCTGCGGGCCGACCTGCTGCACGACTGCGGCGCGTCGCTGAACCCGGCGCTGGACATCGGCCAGATCGAGGGCGGCTACGTGCAGGGCGCGGGCTGGCTGACCACCGAGGAGCTGGTCTGGGACGATGCCGGCCGGCTGCGGACCCATGCCCCCTCGACCTACAAGATCCCGGCCTGTTCGGACCGGCCGCGGGTGTTCAATGTCGCGCTCTGGGACGCGCCGAACCCGGCCGAGACGATCTACCGCTCCAAGGCGGTGGGCGAGCCGCCCTTCATGCTCGGCATCTCGGCCTGGCTGGCGCTGTCGGCGGCCTGCGCCGCCTGCGGCCCCAACTGGCCCGACCTGCAGGCCCCGGCGACGGCGGAGGCGGTGCTCGCGGCGGTGAACCGCGCCCGGGGCTGAGCCGATGACGGACTGGATCCGGGTCACCGTGACCGGCACCCGCGGATCCGTCCCGCGCGAGGCGGGGGCGGCGATGCGGGTCTGGGCCGACCGCATCGAGGGCACCATCGGCGGCGGCGCGCTGGAATGGGAGGCGATGCGGATCGCCCGCGAGATGCTGGCCGCCGGGCGCGGAAGCGCGGAGCGGTCGATCCCGCTCGGCCCCGATCTTGGCCAGTGCTGCGGCGGCGCGGTGCGGCTCCGCTTCGACCGGGCGGCGCCCGAGCCGCCCGCCGGAGCGCCGCTGTGGATCTGGGGCGCGGGGCACGTCGGCCGGGCGCTGGTGCACACGCTGGCGCCGCTGCCGGACCTGGCCATCACCTGGATCGATGTCGCGGGCGACCGGTTTCCCGACCCGGTGCCCGGCGGGTTGACCCGGATCGTGGCCGCCGAGCCGACCCGGCTCGTGCCCCGCGCGCCGGCCGGGGGCCGGCACCTGATCCTGACCTACAGCCACGATCTCGACCTCGACCTGTGCCACGCGCTGCTGCGCCACGGTTTCGCCGCCTGCGGGCTGATCGGGTCGGCGACGAAATGGGCCCGGTTCCGCGCGCGGTTGCGGCAGCTGGGCCATCCGGACGCCGAAATCGGGCGCATCGCCTGCCCGATCGGGGACCCGTCCCTTGGAAAGCACCCGCAGGCCATTGCCGTAGGCGTCGCGGCGGGTCTACTCTCGGCCCTCAGAACGACGACGACAGAACAGGACGACCCAAGCGCATGAGCGCCGCCCCGCTCCTTGCCCTCCGCGGCATCACCAAGGCCTATCCCGGGGTCGTCGCCAACGATCACGTGGCGCTCACCATCGGCGCGGGCGAGATCCACGCCTTGCTGGGCGAGAACGGCGCCGGCAAGTCGACGCTGGTGAAGATGATCTACGGCCTCGTGGCACCGGATGCCGGCAGCATGACCCTGAGCGGCGCGCCCTATGCCCCGGCCGAGCCGCGCGCCGCGCGGGCCAGCGGCGTGGCGATGGTGTTCCAGCACTTCTCGCTGTTCGACGCGCTCGACGTGGCCGAGAACATCGCGCTGGGGATGGAAGCGCCGCCGCCGATGCGGGAACTGGCGGCGCAGATCCGCGAAGTGTCCGAAACCTACGGCCTGCCGCTCGACCCCGGCCGGCTGGTCGGCGACCTGTCGGCGGGCGAACGCCAGCGGGTCGAGATCGTCCGCTGCCTGCTGCAGGACCCCCGCCTGCTCATCATGGACGAGCCGACCAGCGTGCTGACCCCGCAGGAGGTGTCGATCCTGTTCGACACCCTGCGCCAGCTGCGCGCCGACGGGCGGTCGATCCTCTACATCTCGCACAAGCTCGAGGAGATCCGGGCGCTGTGCGACACCGCGACGATCCTCCGGCTGGGCAAGGTGGTGGGGACCTGCGATCCCAAGACCGCCTCGGCCCGCGAGATGGCCGAGATGATGGTCGGCGGGACACTGCACGTCCCCGAGAAGGCGCCGCCGGGCGACGGGCCGGTGCTGCTGTCGATCAGCGGCCTGTCGGCGCCGGCGCCGCACGCTTTCGGCACCGCGCTGAAGGACATCTCTCTGGAGGTCCGGCAGGGCGAGGTGGTGGGCATCGGCGGGGTCGCGGGCAACGGGCAGGACGAATTGCTGCTGGCGCTGTCGGGCGAGATGCGGGTGCGGCCGGGGATGATCCGGATGGACGGCCGGGACGTCGGCACGCTGGGGCCGGACGGCCGCCGGGCGCTGGGCCTGCTGACCGCGCCGGAGGAACGGATGGGCCACGCCGCCGCCCCGGACATGACCCTGACCGAGAACGCGCTGCTGTCGGGCCATGCCCGCAAGAACCTGATGAACAGGGGTTTTCTCCGCTGGGGCAAGGCCCGCCTCTTTGCCGAGGAGATCATCAAGGCCTTCGACGTGCGCACGCCGGGGCCGGGGAACGCGGCCCGGTCGCTGTCCGGGGGCAACCTGCAGAAGTTCGTCATCGGGCGCGAGATCCTGCAGAATCCAAGGGTCTTCGTCGTCAACCAGCCGACCTGGGGCGTGGACGCCAGCGCCGCCGCCGCGATCCGCCAGGCGCTACTCGACCTCGCCGCCAAGGGCGCGGCGGTGATCGTCATTTCCCAGGACCTTGACGAACTCATGGAAGTCTCGGACCGGTTCGCCGCGCTGAACGAGGGACGGCTCAGCCCGCCGCGTCCGGCGCAGGGCCTGACGGTCGACCAGATCGGCCTGATGCTGGGCGGGGCGCATGACATGGAGGTGGCCCATGTCCACGGCTGAGCCCCGGAATCCCGCGTCGGCATCGCGTCGGCATCGCGTCGGTATCGCGTCGGCGGATGGTGCGGAGGCGGGCCGATGATCGCGCTCGAAAGGCGTCCGCAGCCCTCTCAGGCGTGGTCGGCGGCGGCGCCGCTGGTGGCCGTGCTGCTGACCATGATCGCCGGCGGGCTGCTGTTCGCGGCGCTCGGCAAGGACCCGGTCGAAGCGATCAAGACGATCTTCTGGGACCCGCTGTTCGGCCGCACCGCCGGCTTCTCGCGGCCGCAACTGCTCGTCAAGGCGGGGCCGCTGATCCTCATTGCGGTGGGACTGGCGATGGGGTTCCGCGCCGGGATCTGGAACATCGGCGCCGAGGGGCAATACATCGTCGGCGCGCTTTGCGGCGCGGCGGTGGGGCTGGCCTTCTACCCGATGGAGGCGCGCTGGCTGATCTTCCCGCTGATGGTGCTGGGCGGCGCGGCGGGCGGGCTGCTCTGGGCGATGATCCCGGGGCTGCTCAAGGTCCGGTTCGGCACCAACGAGATCCTGGTCTCGCTGATGCTGGTCTACGTCGCCGAGCAATTGCTGGCCTCGATGGCGCTGGGCGCGCTGCGCAACCCCGAGGGCATGGGCTTTCCGGGCAGCCGCAACCTCGCCCAGTATGCCAGCGCGACAAGCTGGATCGACCGCAGCAGCGGGATGCACTGGGGCGTCGTCGCCGCCTTCGTCGCGGTGATCGTCGGCTACGTCATCCTGTCGCAGCACCTGCTCGGCTTCCGCATCCGGCTCACCGGGGAGAGCCCGCGCGCGGCGCGGTTCTCCGGCGTCAACCCGGCGCGGCTGGTGCTGATCTGCCTCGGCTTCTCGGGCGCGCTGGCGGGGCTCGCCGGGCTGTTCGAGGTCACCGGCCCGTCGGGACAGATCTCGATCGACTTCAACGCCGGATACGGCTTCACCGCGATCATCGTCGCCTTCCTCGGGCGGCTGCATCCGGTGGGCATCCTGTTCGCCGGACTGCTGATGGCGCTGACCTACGTCGGCGGCGAGATCGCCCAGCTCACCCTCGGCCTGCCCGGCGCGGCGATCCAGCTGTTCCAGGGGATGCTGCTGTTCTTCCTGCTGGCGGTGGACGTGCTGACCCATTTCCGGGTCCGGTTCGGCCGCCGGGAGGTGAAGCCATGAACGGCCCGGCGCGCGGCCGGCGAAAGGGACCGGCATGGACCTGAGCACGATCAACCCGACCCTTCTTGTCGCCTCGCTGATGGTGGCGTCGACGCCGATCCTGCTGGCCGCGATCGGCGAACTCGTGGTCGAGCGGGCGGGCGTCCTGAACCTGGGCGTCGAGGGCATGATGATCACCGGGGCGGTCTGCGGCTTCATCGTCGCGGTCACCACCGGGTCGCCGCTGCTGGGCTTTCTCGGCGCGGCGCTGGGCGGCGCGGCGCTGTCGATGCTGTTCGCGCTGCTGACCCAGGTCCTGCTGTCGAACCAGGTCGCGACCGGGCTGGCGCTGACGCTGTTCGGGCTCGGCCTCTCGGCGCTGCTTGGGCAGGGCTATATCGGTGTCAAGTCGCCGACCCTGCCCAAGGTCGACCTCGGGCCGCTGACCGACCTGCCCTTCGTCGGCCGGGTGATCTTCGGCCACGACCTCGTGGTCTACCTCGCGCTGGCGCTGGTCGCCGGGGTCTGGGCGATGCTGCGGTTCACCCGGATCGGGCTGATCCTGCGGGCGGTGGGCGAGAACCACGACGCCGCCCACGCGCTGGGCTACCACGTGGTCCGCATCCGCTTTGCCGCGATCGCCTTCGGCGGCGCCTGCGCCGGGCTGGGCGGCGCCTACCTGAGCCTCGTCCGGGTGCCGCAATGGACCGAGGGGATGACCGCCGGCGCCGGCTGGATCGCGCTGGCCATCGTGGTCTTCGCCAGCTGGCGGCCGTGGCGGCTTCTGCTCGGCGCCTGGCTTTTCGGCGGGGTCACCGTGCTGCAGCTCAATCTGCAGGCGGCCGGGGCCAAGGTGCCGATCGAGATCCTGTCGATGTCGCCCTATCTGGCCACCATCGCGGTTTTGGTTATCATGTCCGCCGGGCGTGCGCCGGGAAGCCTGGGACGGCCGTTCCATGCCTCGTCCTGAGGCGGCGCGAGACAAGTGCAAGCAGAACACCTACCAACAGGGGGAGTCGTGATGAAAGTAACCCATATCCTGGCCAGCGCCGTTCTGGCGTCGGGCCTGGCCGGGGCCGCGCTGGCCGACGGCCACGAGCCGACGACCGTCGGCTTCGTCTACGTCGGGCCGATCGGCGACGGCGGCTGGACCTACGAGCACGACCAGGGCCGGCTGGCCGTGGAAGAGCATTTCGGCGACAAGGTCGAGACCGTCTTCGTCGAGAGCGTTCCCGAGGGCCCGGACGCGATCCGGGTGATGCAGCAGATGGCGCTGAACGGCGCTGACCTGATCTTCACCACGTCGTTCGGCTACATGGACCAGACCATCGAGGTCGCCGCCCAGTTCCCGGACGTGAAGTTCGAGCACGCCACCGGCTACAAGCGCGCCGACAACGTGTCGACCTACTCGGCCCGGTTCTACGAGGGCCGCGCGATCCAGGGCCACATCGCCGGGTCGATCACCGAGAGCAACATCATCGGCTACATCGCGTCCTACCCGATCCCCGAGGTCATCCGGGGCATCAACTCGGCCTATATCCACGCCTCGAAGGTGAACCCGGATGTCGAGTTCCGGATCGTCTGGGCCTACACCTGGTTCGACCCGGCGAAAGAGGCCGAGGCCGCCCAGGCCCTGATCGAGCAGGGCGCCGACGTGATCCTGCAGCACACCGATTCGACCGCGCCGCAGGCGGCGGCGGCCGAGGCGGGCGGCGTCTACACCTTCGGCCAGGCCTCTGACATGGCCGAGTTCGCGCCGATGCCGCGGGTCTCGTCGATCATCGACAACTGGGCCCCCTACTACATCGCCCGCACCCAGGCCGTGATCGACGGCACCTGGGTCAGCACCGACACCTGGGACGGGATCGGCCCCGGCATGGTCGGCATCGGCGAGATCACCGACGCGGTCCCCGCCGAGGTGAAGGCCGAGGCCGAGGCCCTGCGCGACGCGATCGCCGCCGGCGAATACCACCCCTTCACCGGCCCGCTGAACAAGCAGGACGGCACGCCCTGGCTCGCCGAGGGCGAGGTGGCCGACGACGGCACCCTGCTGGGGATGAACTTCTACGTCGAGGGCCTGACGGGCGAAATCCCGCAGTAAGGCGCCGCACCGGACGACCAGCGAAGGGCCCGCCGCGCGCGGGCCCTTCTTGTTTGCCGAACGAGGGCAGGCAACCCTTCAGCGCCAGAGGGTTAGCGGCGCCTGCGCGGCGAACGGCATGCCGTTCATCCGGCCATTGAACGACAGCACCCCGGCGGCGGAGGTCTCTGAATCGAAGCTCAGGTAAACGGTCATGTCCATGTCGCCCGACCCGGAGGGCGCACCGTCGCAGGTTTCGAGCTCGAAATGCCAGGGCAGACCGGGCACCGACCACCCGTCGTGGTCCAGGTCGCGGCGGATCACGCCCTCCTCGACGATCCGCTGGAACTCGGAATCCGCACAGACGCCGATCGACACGCTGTCGATGCGCTGAACGCCGAAATCCTGCAGGTCGAAGGCCCGCTGTCCGTCGCCCCGAAGCTGGTAGGTATTGGTGCCGATGAAGGATGGCATCGCTCGCCGGTCGCACCCGGTCAGGCTGGACTCAACCCCGGCGATGCCGGTCTCCGCAACGATGTCGTCGACCTGCCCGGCAACCGCCTCGGACCCGGCGGGCAGCAGGATCATCGACTGGCCCTGCGCC
The DNA here is from genome assembly GCA_041628615.1 of Paracoccaceae bacterium. Classification (GTDB taxonomy): domain Bacteria; phylum Pseudomonadota; class Alphaproteobacteria; order Rhodobacterales; family Rhodobacteraceae; genus JAMWZF01. Next base: position 21,892 of record JBFKOW010000036.1, read on the forward strand.
TGCATGACCGCGACGCCCAGATCGGGCAGCGCGGCGATCTCCATCGTCTGGGCGGGCCGCGCCGGAAGCGTGACCCCGACGGCTCCGCCGCCGGCCGCCGCCCAGCCGCGCCCCTGCCGCAGCGTCCAGGTCCCCTCCAGGGCCTCCAGCAGAGTGGCCGGCGGGGTGGCGCAAAACGCGGCGCCGTCGTCCGCTTCGGCGGCGACGGCGGCTGGAAGAGCGGCGCAGGCGCAGGCGACGGCGCAGACGGTGGCTTGGGCGAAGCCGATACGCGGCATGGGAAACCTCCAGAAATTGTCGTCCAGTCCGGTCCTGCCAGCATAACACAGCGGCGGCCGCCCCGCGTTCACGCCGCCCCCGGCGCCCGCTCCGGTTCCGTCGGGTGGGGAAACCCCCACTGTGCCCGACTCGGGCGAGGTGAGATCATGAAGCTGCCGCGGCCCTTTTTTCGCGGCGTCACGACCCTGAATTTGAGAGGACTTTGACATGGCACGTTTCGTCATCGACACCGGAAACATGGAGATGTCGCGCGACGACCAGATGGCGCTCCAGACCGAGCTTCAGCAGGTCGCGATGAAGCACATCGCCCAGATGGGATTCGACCGGCCCTTCGCGGTGAAGTTCCCGCGCGAGTGGTGGGGGATCATCCTGCATCCCGACCTCGACCGCATCCCCG
>JBFKOW010000037.1:0-22415 GCA_041628615.1 Paracoccaceae bacterium
CGCGGACCGGCCTGCCCGGCGACCACCACTTTTTCATCACCTTCGACACGCTGCACCCGGACGTGGAGATCGCCGACTGGCTGTCCGACCGCTACCCCGAGGAGATGACGGTCGTCATGCAGCACTGGTTCGACAAGCTGGAGGTCGGCGACGACGGCTTCTCGGTCACGCTGAACTTCGGCAACGTGCCCGAGCCGCTCTACATCCCGTGGGACGCGATCCGGACCTTCGTCGACCCGTCGGTTGAGTTCGGGTTGCGGTTCGAGGCGCACGAGGCCCAGGCGGACGGGGCCGCGCCGGTCAAGGCGCCACCGCGCCCGGCGGCGCCCGAGGTGAAGGCCAACCGCCCCGCGGACGCCGGGAAGGACGAGCCGCAGGGCGACGCCGAGGTGGTCAGCCTCGACAGCTTCCGCAAGACCTGAGCCCGGGCGGAACCGGGGCCCGTCCCGGTTTCAGACGGTTGGCAGGGGCCGGGGCGGCGCGCCGCGAAAGAAGTCCCAGACGCTCTTGCCGAAGCGGCCCTTCACCGTCCAGGACACGCCGAAGGCCACCAGGGCCAGCATCTCGCCGTGATAGACCGGGCGGGCGACCCCGGCGAATTCGGGATTGCCGAGTCCCACGATCGGCAGAGCCCGCGCCATCGCACCGCCGACCGCCCGGGCAAAGCCGCTCTGGTCGAACTGGATCATAAGCATGCCGACGACCATCGCCACGCTGGCAGTGTAGTAGACCGCGTTGCGCGCCCGTTTCTGCCATTTCAGGGGCCCTGTGGGGCGGCCGTCCGGGCCCGGCTGGCGGTCGGTGACCGGGTTCACCCGCGGGAACACCCAGGCGCAGAAGACCAGCAGCACGACGAACATCACCGCCGCGCCGCCGATATGCCAGGCCTGCGTCCAGGCATCGCCGATCACCGCGGCCTGGTCGTTCACGTCGAACAGGTCCGGGACAAGGTCGTCGGGATCGAAGTTGTCCGGCGGCACGTGGGCGAAGGTGAGCGGGTATTCGACCACCACCGCCGGCCGGAAGTCGAAGCTGCCCGGCCCGTCGCAGCCGGTGCCCTCGGTCGGGAAGAAGGCGAGCACCAGCCCGCCGATCCCGCCGGCCGTGGCCAGCCAGCCGTCGATCCGGTTCTCGCCCCGGAACGCGATCATGAAGGCGCCGACGAAGCTCAGCACCATCACGAAAAAGGTCCCCGCCAGCGGTTCGTAGAAGTAGTGGCTGATCGAGGACCGGGCGCAGGCGGTGCCGAACCGTTCGTCAAGAAAGGTCACCCCGAAGGCCAGCAGGATCGCCAGCACCCCGATCAGGAACGCCATCGCCCGCTCCTTGGTCAGGGCACGGCCCGGCGGCGGCGTGAGATAGGCCGAGTTCGGCGCGTTCATGCGGTCGCGAAGTTCAAGGATCTGCATCGTTCCACCCTCCATCGGGTTCAGCCTACGCCCGCCTGCGCCGCGCTCAAATACGGGTTTGCCGGACCCGGCGGCCTGCGCCACATGGGCCGATTTACTCTGCCCGCCGTGGCCGCTAGACGGTGTGCAACGGCATACCATCGGAGGCCCCCATGACCGCCACCCGCACCGAGACCGACAGCTTCGGTCCGCTCGAAGTCCCCGCCGACCGCTACTGGGGGGCGCAGACCCAGCGCTCGATCCTGAACTTCCCGATCGGCTGGGAAAGGCAGCCCGTGGCCGTGGTTCGCGCCCTCGGCGTGATCAAGCAGGCCTGCGCCGAGGCCAACAAGGCCAACGGCAAGCTCGACGCCCGCCTCGCCGACGCGATCATCGCGGCGGCCTCCGAGGTGGTGGCGGGCAAGCTCGACGACCATTTCCCGCTGGTGGTCTGGCAGACCGGATCGGGCACACAGTCGAACATGAATGCTAACGAAGTGATCGCGAACCGCGCGATCGAGATCCTCGGCGGCGTGATCGGCTCCAAGGACCCGGTGCATCCCAACGATCACTGCAACATGGGGCAGTCGTCGAACGACACCTTCCCGACGGCGATGCACATCGCCACCGCGACCACCGCCCGGGACGTCACACTGCCGGGGTTGAGGAAGCTCGCCGAAGCCCTTGAAGCGAAGGTGAAGGAGTTCGACGGCATCATCAAGATCGGGCGCACCCACACGATGGACGCCACGCCGCTCACGCTGGCGCAGGAATTCTCGGGCTATGCCCACCAGGTGCGGATGGCCATCGTCCGCATCGAGGCCGCCCTGCCCCGGATCAACGAACTGGCGCAGGGCGGCACCGCCGTCGGCACCGGGCTGAACACGTCGAAGGGCTGGGGCGAACAGGTCGCCGCCAACATGGCCCGGATCACCGGCCTGCCCTTCGTCACCGCGCCCAACAAGTTCGAGGCGCTGGCCGCCCACGACGCGATGGTCGAGATGTCGGGCGCGCTCAAGACCGCCGCCGCCTCGCTGTTCAAGATCGCTAACGACATCCGGCTGCTGGGATCGGGGCCCCGCTGCGGCCTCGGCGAACTGATCCTGCCCGAGAACGAGCCCGGCTCCTCGATCATGCCCGGCAAGGTCAACCCGACCCAGTGCGAGGCGATGACCCAGGTCTGCGCCCACGTGTTCGGCAACGACGCCGCCGTGGGCTTCGCCGGCAGCCAGGGCCATTTCGAACTGAACGTCTACAAGCCGATGATGGCCTACAACGTGCTCCAGTCGATGCAGCTCATCGGCGACGCCTGCGCGGCCTTCACCGACAACTGCGTCGCCGGGATCCGGGCCAACGAGGAGCGGATCGCGAAGATCATGCGCGAATCGCTGATGCTGGTGACGGCGCTCGCGCCCGAGATCGGCTATGACAACGCGACCACCGTGGCCAAGACCGCGCACAAGAACGGCACCACGCTGAAGGAGGAAGCGGTGGGCCTCGGCTTCGTCACCGCCGAGCGGTTCGACGAGGTGGTCCGCCCGGAGAAGATGATCGGTCCGAAATGACGCCGGGGCGGCCCGGATCCGGTCCGGGCCGCCGCCGCATCGCCATCGTCCGGGCGGTTGCCCCCACGCTCCGGTTGTGCCGCCCGAGGCGGGTCGATAGCGTCGCCCGGGTACACGCCAGCCCGAGTCGTCCCGCCGATGTCCGACAACGCCCCGATCAACCTCAACCGCGTCCGCAAGGCCCGCGACCGCCAGCAGCGCAAGGCCGAGGCCGATGCGAACTCGGTGAAGTTCGGCCGCACCAAGGCGCAGCGGATCAAGGAGGCGATGGAGGCCGAAAAGATGCGCCGCCATCTGGACGGCCTGAAGTTCGAGGATGAGTGACCGGCGCCCGGAAAAGCACTCGCTGACGCTGCACGGTCACCGCACCAGCGTGTCGCTGGAACCCGAGTTCTGGGAGGCGTTCCGCGCGGTGGCGGCGCGCGAGGGCAAGGCGCTCAACGCGCTGGCCGCCGAGATCGACGCGGCGCGCAGCGGCGGCGGCACGCCGGACCGCGGCCTCGCCTCGGCGATCAGGGTCTTCGTGCTCAGGGATGCCCTGCGCCGCGCCTCGGGTCAGTCCCGCGCGTAGAGCGCCCGGCGCAGCTGGTCGATGTCGATGCGTTCCTGCGCCTCGCTCGTCGCCGGCCTGGCCGCGGGCGGAGTCAGGTCGTCGTGGAACAGGCTCATCATCTGCTGGACCGTGACCGAGCTTTCCCTGCGGGTCGGCGCGGGCTCGCCCTTGGAGGCGCGAACGATGGAGATGATCGCCTCGATCGTGCGCGGCAGGCTGAGGCCCTTCTGCGGGGTTCCTTCCATCTCTTCGATCGTCAACACGGTGTCTGTCTCCCGGGTCTTGTGCCTGTGGTTATGCTCTCGTCCGAAGATAGCATCGCGATGCGCGGGTGAATGCCCCCTGCCCCGCCCGCCAGAACGTCGCGACCTGAAGGTCGGCCGTCAAATCTCTGACTTCATTGAAATTAATCACGATTTCACTTTGCCCCGGCAGGACCCATGTTTTGTCACTTTTGATCCGGACCGGCCCAATCCGTTGCCGCGTTCGATCCAATCCGCGCCGGCCGAGAAAACTGTTTCCGGGGCGACCCGACCGAGTCTCGAAAGGTGGCTTATCTGGGGCGCAGCGCGAGCCAGATGCCATCGGCGGCGCGCACGGTCAGGTGCGCGACCGGGCGCGGCTCGCGCCCCGGCACGCGGTCGATCCGGAAGGCCCGCACGATCAGCGCAGTGAGCAGCACCGCCTCGGCCATCGCGAAGCCGGCTCCGGGGCAGACGCGCGGGCCGGCGGAGAACGGGACATAGGCCTCGCGCTGGCATTCCCTGCCGTTCTCGGTCCGCCAGCGGCCGGGATCGAAGCCGTCGGGATCCTCCCAGAGCCGGGCATGGCGGTGCAGGTGCCAGGGGCTCAGCACGATCTGGCTGCCGACCGGAACCGCCCGACCGCGAAACGATTCGGGCCGGGTGGTCTCGCGCACCATCATCGGCACCGGCGGATAGAGCCGCAGCGCCTCGCGGAACACGTCGCGGGTGATCCGCAGCCCCGATAGCGCCGCGAAGTCCGGGGCGAGGTCCGCCGCCTCCGCCGCCACCCGGTCCTGCCAGTCCGGGTAGCGGGCCAGCAGGTAGAGCGTCCAGGCCAGCGCCGAAGCCGAGGTCTCGTGCCCGGCGAGAAAGAAGATCGCCACCTGGTCGGCCATCTCGGCGGCGTCGAACGTCTCGCCCGTTTCAGGGTCGGCGGTGGTCATGATCTTGGTGGCGAGGTCGTCGGGCGCGGTGCCGGCGGCGATCTCGTCCCGCCGCGCGGAGGTCAGGCCGCCGATCAGCCGCCGGATCCGGCGGGCGGTGCGCCGGGTCTCGGGCCGGAACAAGCGCGGCATCCAGCGCGGCCCCGGCAACATGGCGGCGAGGTTGAGGATCGGCTGCGATCGCTGATGCGCCCGGAAGGCCGCGAAGACCTCGGAGGCCACGGCGTCCTCGATCGGGATCGAGAACAGCGTCCGGAAGATCACGTCGGCGGCGGCATGGCTGGTTTCCGCCTCGATCTCGACCGGCCGGCCGTCGGCCCGGCCCGCGAGCCGCGCCACCGCCGCCTCGCCCGCCGCCCACATCGCCGGAAACGTGTCCTTCAGCCGTCCGCCCTCGAACGCGGGGTCGATGATGCGGCGCTGTCGCCGCCACTGCGCGCCGTTGGTGAGGAACACCGACTCGCCCAGCAGCGGCCGCAGCCCCGCCCGCACCCGCTCCGATTTCGGGAAATCCGCCGGCCGGTCCCGCAGCACCGTTCTCACCAGCGCCGGGTCGTTGGCGAGGTAGGAGCGGAAGAACGGCGTGCGGAACTCCGCCATCCAGGCGCGGTAGAGCCGTTCGGGCTGCGCCGACAGGATGTCCTGCCGGAACAGCCGCAGATAGCGCCAGACCGACACCCGGTCGGGCCGCGCCGGCGGTTTCGGCGGCCGTTCGGCGGTGTCGGTCATGCCGCCATCGAGGTGAACTTCGAGGCGGCCACGTCGATCCGGCTGGCCGAGGGCTTGCGCCCCGCGTAGCGCGCAGCGAGCGTCTGCGGCCCCGCCGTGATCCGGAAATAGTCGTAGTCCCCGGGCCGGTCGAAGGCGCACAGGTACTGGAAATGCAGCCGGAAGAACCGCCAGCGGAGCTGCTTCCAGCGGGCCGGGCTCAGGGTATGGGTGAAGGCCGCCGAGATCACCAGCGGCCAGCGCCGGACCTTCGGCGCCACCCCCGACACCGCCACCGGATCGCACAGCGCGAACGAACAGCCGTCCCCCGGCGCGGTCACGTCGACCCAGGCCAGTTCGTCCCGGGTCGAGAGGTAGGCGAGATCGGCCCTGAGCCGGTGCGCCCGCTTCAGGAACGACACCATCGGAACCACCTGCCCGAGGCTGAGGAACCCCAGCGCCGGGCCGTCCCGGGGCACCCGGCCGTCGCGCACGAGGTCGGCCAGCACCGAGACGCCCAGATGCGCGCCCGAGGAATGCCCGACCACCAGGACCTCGTCGACCGCCGGGTCCCGCAGGGCGTCGGCGATCCGGTCGCCGAACAGCGCCATCCGCTCTTCCAGCTCGGGCGGATTGGCCCCGCCGAGACGGGCGGCATAGGCGAAGTCGTGCATCAGGTAGTAGGCATAGACCTGCCCGTCCCGCGCCCGGAACCAGCGCAGCACAGCGACCGCGACCGCGGCGAACACGCCCCAGCCGAGGGCGGCGTCGAGCCAGCCCGGCAGCGTCAGCAGCGCCGCGACCCCGGCCGCGACCCAGCGCGCCAGCAGCACCCCGGCGGCCAGCGCCGCCAGGAGTTGCGCCAGCAGCATCGCCACCGGGTAGAGTGCCGCGATCACCGGTCCCTTGCGCAGCCACATCAGCCGGCGCAGCGCCCCGGAGGCGATGTAGGTCCAGGCGGTGCGGGCAAGCTGGCCGTAGGTCGCCGCGATCGAGTTCGACATCGAGGCCCGCACGATGTCGGACCAGACCAGCACCTCGATATCGGCCTCGACCCTGCCGCCCTCGATCTCGGCCGTCACGTGCCAGCCGTAGGCGCCGCCCGGCCGGCCGGGGCTCTGGCCGATCCGGTAGCCCGAGATCCGCGCCTGCACGGCGCTTTCCTTGCGGTAGAGTTCACGGTAGCGCCGCGGGTGGAATGGGTCGTAGCCCGGGATGTAGAACACCCGGCGCCGCCTGACCGGATTGCCGGTCCGCCCCTGTGCCTCGTTGCCCGTCATGGCCCCTGCCAGCATCTGCTTGCGGTCCTCGGGCGCAGCTTACCGTCAAAGATGGGCGAAAATAAGCCTCGACCGCCGCGCCGGACCGGCGTCAGCCCAGCACCGCGAGTGCGGGGAAGGTCTCCAGCAGCCACCACGAGAAGGCGGTGAACTGGCCGGTGACCATCAGCAGGCCGACGGTCCAGAGCAGCAGCCCGGAACTGCGCTCGATCACCCCCATGCGGGCCTTCATCCACGCCATCGCCCCGGTGAGCCGGGGAAAGAACGCCGCGACCAGCAGGAACGGGATCCCCAGTCCCAGAGCGTAGAAGGCCAGCAGGGCCGTGCCTCGCGCCATGTCCGCCTCCGAGGCCGCGAGCCCGAGGATCGCCCCGAGGATCGGGCCGAGGCAGGGCGTCCAGCCGAAGGCGAAGGCCAACCCGAGGACATAGGCCCCGAGCGCCGACCCGCCCCGGTCGCCCGCCTCCATCCGCGCCTCGCGGTCCAGGAATCCGATCCGGAAGATGTGCAGGAAGTGCAGCCCGAACAGCATGATGACGGCGCCGGCGATGACCACGAACCAGTCCTGGTATTGCAGCAGCGCCCGTCCCAGCGCTGAGACGGCGATACCGAGCAGCAGGAAGATCGTCGACAGCCCCAGCACGAAGAAGCCCGCCGCGAGCAGCGTCTTGCGCCGCGCCCCCCGCGCGCCGGACAGGTCCGACACCGAGACGCCGCCCATGTAGGCGAGGTATGGCGGAACGATCGGCAGCACGCAGGGACTCAGGAACGACAGCAGCCCCGCGGCCAGCGCGATGGCGATGGCGGGCAGCAGGCTGGCGTCGAGAAACAGCGCGGCGTCCATGATGTCCTTCACCTAAGCCAGCGGCGGCGCGCCGTCACCCCGGCATCGCGTCACATCCCTGTGGACGCGGTGTAACAACCCGCCTAGATCAGCGCCATGACCATCGAGGCCGATGCCGTTCTGGATGCCGTCGGGCTGTTGTGCCCGCTGCCGGTGCTGAAGGCGCGCAAGCGCCTGCAGGCGCTTGCCGCGGGTCAGGTGCTCAAGGTGCTGGCCGACGATCCGGCGGCGGTGGTCGACATCCCGCATTTCTGCGCCGAGGCCGGTCACGTGCTGCTCGACCAGTCCGCCGAGGGCGCGGCGCGCGCCTACCTGATCCGCAAGAAGGACTGAGGCCCGCGCCGATCGGGCGCGGGCCTCGGGTTTCGGGTTTCGGGCCGCCTAGCGGCCGACGTTCCACCAGCCGCGGCGCCGCGGCCGGGGCGACGCCGCCTCTGCCGGGGCGGCTTCGGCCACCGCCGGTTCGGGCGCGGTCTCCGCGGCCACCGGCTCGGCCGCCTGCGGCTCCGTCTCCGCCTCGGCCGGCTGCTCGGCCACCGCTTCGGCAGCCGCCTCGGCCGGGGCGTCCGGTTCCGGTGCGGTTTCGGGCTCAGCCGGCGTGGCGGTTTCGGCCTTCGCCGATTTCGCCCGGCTGGCGCGCTTGCGGGCCGGCTTCTTCGGTTTCGGCGCCGCCTCCGCGGCGTCGGCCCCGGACGCCGCATCGGCGTCGCCGCCCACGGGCGTGGCGTCGGCGGTTTCCTCGGGGGCCGCTTCCGGCGCCGCCTCGGCCACGGCCTCGGCGTCGGAACCGGCGGTGTCGGGGTCAGACTCGGCCGCGGTCTCGGCGGTCTTGCGCCGCGACCGGCTCCGGGTCCGGGTCCGTTTCGGCTTGGGTGCGTCCTCGGCCGCCGCGGCGGTGTCGTCTTCGGTCTCCGCGTCCTCCGTACCGGCGGTGTCGTCGGCCACGGCCGCCTCGGCCGCGTCCTCGCCGTCACCGCCGTCCCGGGTGTCCTGCATGTCGGCGGAGTCTCCACCGCCCTTGCGGCGGCGGCGGCGGCGGCGGCGCTTCCTGGGCTTGTCGCCCGGTCCCTCGCCGCCCCTGCGCTCTTCGCGGGCCTCGGTCGCCTCGGCCTCGACATCCTCGACGTCCTCGTCCTCCTCCTCGGGCGCGGCCATGTCCACCGAGATGACCGGCGCGGCGACCTCGGCGACGCTGCGGGTCGCGGTCTTGAACTTCTCGATCGCGTAGTCCGGCGACACCATGAACGGGTCGCCCTCGATCCGGACCGACAGGCCGTAGCGGGCCTCGATCCCGGCGACGTGTTCGCGCTTCTGGTTCATCAGGTAGTTCGAGATCGCGACCGGGGCCTTGACCAGGACCTCGCGGGACTTGCCGCGCACGCCCTCCTCCTCGATCTGGCGCAGAATGCTCAGCGCGACGTTGTCGTCCGAGCGCAGCAGGCCGGTGCCGTGGCAATGCGGACAGGGCTGGGTGGTGGCTTCGAGCATCCCCGGGCGCAGCCGCTGGCGGCTCATCTCGAGAAGGCCGAAGCCCGAGATCCGGCCCACCTGGATGCGCGCGCGGTCGGTCTTGAGCCGGTCCTTGAGGCGCTTCTCGACGGCGGCGTTGTTCTTGCGCTCGTCCATGTCGATGAAGTCGATCACGATCAGGCCGGCGAGATCGCGCAGCCGGAGCTGCCGGGCCACCTCGTCGGCGGCCTCGAGGTTGGTCTTGAGCGCGGTCTGCTCGATCGAGCCTTCCTTGGTGGCCCGGCCCGAGTTCACGTCGATCGCCACCAGCGCCTCGGTCACCCCGATCACGATGTAGCCGCCCGAGGGAAGCTGCACCGTCGGGTTGAACATCGAGTTCAGGTAGCTTTCGACCTGGTAGCGGGCGAACAGCGGCAGCGGGTCGGAATAGGGTTTCACGTTGCGGGCGTGGGACGGCATGATCATCTTCATGAAGTCCTTGGCCGCGCGGTAGCCCCCGTCGCCCTCGACGATGACCTCGTCGATCTCCTTCGAGTAGAGGTCCCGGATCGACCGGGTGATGAGGTTGCCCTCCTCGTAGATCGGCGCCGGGGCGATGGATTTCAGCGTCAGTTCCCGGATCTGTTCCCAGAGCCGCTGCAGGTATTCGTAGTCGCGCTTGATCTCGCCCTTGGTGCGCTGCGAGCCGGCGGTGCGGATGATGAGCCCCGCGCCCTCGGGCACGTCCATGGTGCCGGCGATTTCCTTGAGCTTCTTGCGGTCGGCGGCGTTGGTGATCTTGCGCGAGATGCCGCCGCCCCGGGCGGTGTTCGGCATCAGCACGCAGTAGCGGCCGGCGAGGCTCAGGTAGGTGGTCAACGCCGCGCCCTTGTTGCCGCGCTCTTCCTTGACGACCTGGATCAGCAGGATCTGCCCGGTCTTGATGACCTCCTGGATCTTGTACTTGCGCGGCCGGGGCTTGCGCACCGGGCGGACGTCCTCGATGTCGTCCTCTTCCGCGACGCTCTCGATGGTCTCGTCGCGGTCGGCGGCCGTTGCGCCCTCGTCGGCGCCGGCTTCGGTGCCGTTCGCCTCGGCGGCGGCGGCGCTGTCGTCGGCGGCCTCATCGGCGTCGATCTCGTCCGCTCCCGGGGTCTCCACCGGGGTCTCGGCGACGAGCTCCATCGGGCTCGAGCCTTCCTCGGTCTCGGGCGACTCGTCGAGGTCGATGGTCTCCATCCCGGCCGGATCGCCGCTGGCCACGGCATCGCCGCCGGCGGCGTCCGCCGCCTTCGTGCGGGACCGCGAGCGGCTCTTGCGCTTGGGCTTCTGTTCCTCGGCCTCGGCTTCGGCTCGCATCGCCTCGGCATAGGCGCGTTCCTCGGCGATCAGCGCCTCGCGATCCGCGACCGGGATCCGGTAGTAGTCGGGATGGATCTCGGAAAAGGCGAGGAATCCGTGCCGGTTGCCGCCGTAATCGACGAAGGCGGCCTGCAGCGAGGGCTCTACGCGGGTGACCTTTGCGAGGTAGATGTTGCCGGCCAGCTGCCGCTTGGCCTGCGATTCGAAGTCGAATTCCTCGACCTTGTTTCCGTCCACCACCACGACGCGGGTCTCTTCCGCGTGGGTGGCGTCGATGAGCATCTTCTTTGCCATGTTGTCCGTCTGCACGGCGGCCGGTCCGGCCCGAGTGATCGGGGACGGCCCGGCGGCGCGTGTCTGTTGGGGGCGAGGCACGCGACCGGCGATGCGGCGGTCCGGCCAAGGGCCGGCTGCTCGCGTCTCGCTCCGTTCGCACGCACCATCGCGGTTCTCTCCGACAGGTCCGCCGGGACGGCGGGCTGCCCGTTCTCTGGTCCGGCCGTCCGCGCCGCCATGGCGCCGCGCAGCCGGACTGTTCGGTGGGCCGAAGCCCCATTCTCCTGTCAGAGACGCGCGCCCGAGGGGCGCGAAGCGTCTGAAACAGCGAAACTAGCCAGGTCGGGCCCCGGGGGACCCGACCCATCCCCCTACATAAGGGCGGCGGTGGCGCAAACACAATGCCGAAGTTGTGTGCACGGCGCCGGTCCGGCGGCCCGGCTGGGCGTGCCCGTCAGCGCAGGGCGCCGACCCCCAGCCGGGTCAGCGCCTCGCGCAGGTCGCGGGCCAGCATCTGCCCGAGGTCGGGCGGTTCGGTGCCGGGCGGCCGCAGGTCCGGGATCTGGATCACCCGGCAGCCGGCGGCCACGGCCGAGCGGGTGCCGGTGTCGCTGTCCTCGAAGGCCCAGCAATCGGACGGATCGACCCCCAGCGCGGCGGCGGTCTCGCGGTACGGGGCCGGATCTGGCTTGGTGGCGCTGACCTCGTCGCCGCCGGTCACCCGTTCGAACCGGTGCAGCAGGTCGGCGGTCCGCAGGTGATGCCGGGCCCGGTCGCCCTCGGTCGAGGTCACCACGGCCATCCGGACCCCGGCCTCCGCCAGCACGGCGAGGCTTTCGCGCACGTGGGGGCGCAGCGGCACGCCCGCCTCGACCCGGCGTTCGAAGGCGGCGCGCCATGCCGCCGCCGCCGCCTCGACGTCCACGCCCGGGAACCGTTCGGCGACGCGGGCGCGGGTGACGTATCCGGCGGCCCCGATCAGGGTCAGGAAGAACTGCGCCCGCTCGGCCCGGCCGGTACCGGCCGCGAACCCCTCGGAGACCTCGAGGAAACTCTCCTGCGCCAGCCGCTCGGTATCGAGAAGCAGGCCGTCCATGTCGAACAGCACCGCCGCCGGGCGCCCTCTGCCGTTTGCATCCATGCCGATAGAATCCCGTACCGATCCGCCGGATCGCGTCTAGCCGGATTCGGGCGCGGTGTCCCGCCCCCTTCCCGCCAGCCGCACCGCCGTCAGCCGCCGCCGAGGTAGTCCGACCGCTGCAGCCCGTACTTGGCCATCTTCTCGTTCAGGGTCCGGCGCGGCAGGCAGAGCTCCTCCATCACCGCCACGATCGACCCCTTGTGCCGGCGCATCGTGTTGTCGATCAGCATCCGCTCGAACGCCTCGACGTATTCCTTGAGCGGCTTGCCCTCGGTGGTCATGCCGGGATCGGTCTCCTCGCTGTCGGCCATCAGCAGCGAGGTGATGGTGCCAGAGCCGCGCCGGTTCTGCAGCACCGCGCGCTCGGCGATGTTGATGAGTTGGCGGACATTGCCCGGCCACGGGGCCTGCAGCAGTTGCGCGGCCTCCTGCGCCGACAGGCGCGGCGCGTCGCAGCCGTATTCGTCGGCGAACTGGTCGCCCAGCCGGGTGAAGATGGTCAGGATGTCCTCGCCGCGCTGGCGCAGCGGCGGCACCGTCATCCGCAGCGCCGCGAGCCGGTAGAACAGGTCGGCGCGCAGCACGCTTTCGCAGGTCTTGCCTTCGTCCTGCAGGTTGCAGATCGCGATGATCCGGGTCTCGGCCGGGGTGCCCTGTTCGTTCACCGCGGTCAGCAGCCGGGATTGCAGCGCCGGCGACAGCGATTCGATGTCTTCCAGCACCAGGGTGCCGCCGCGGGCCTCCTCCATCGCCGGGATCGGGTCGTCCTGCTCGACCGGGCCGAACAGCCGCTTGATCAGCGCGCCCTCGTCGAAGGCGGCGCAGGAGATCAGGACGAAGGCCTTGCTGGCGCGGGCCCCGACCGCGTGCAGCGCGTGCGCCACGAGCGTCTTGCCGGTGCCGGTCTCGCCCTCGATCAGGACGTGGCCGTCGGCCTGCCCGAGGTCGAGGATGTCCTCCTTCAGCCGGGTCATCACCGGGCTCGAGCCGATCAGCTTGCCCATCAGCGCCGAGCCGTCCGACAGCTCGCGGCGCAGCGCCCGGTTGTTGAGCGTCAGGCGGCGGACGCTGGTGGCCTTGCGCGCCAGCTCGGTCATCCGGTCCGGGTTGAACGGCTTTTCGAGGAAGTCGAAGGCGCCGATCCGCATTGCCTCGACCGCCATCGGCACGTCGCCGTGGCCGGTGATCATGATGACCGGCAGGGCGCTGTCCACGCCCTTGAGCTTCTTGAGGAACTGCATCCCGTCCATGCCCGGCATCTTGATGTCCGACACCACGATCCCCGGGTAGTCCTGGCTCACGCCCTTCAGCGCGTCCTCGGCGCTGGCATAGGTCTCGGTATCGTAGCCGGACAGGGCGAGCCACTGGCTGATCGACTGCCGCATGTCCTTTTCATCGTCCACGATGGCGATTTTCATTGCCTGTGCCATGTCTCGTCTCCCAACGCCCCGGCCGGCATCCCGGCGGGGCCTGTCGCGTCCGGCCTACTCGGCCGCGGTCGCCGGCCCGCCTCCGGCCGCAACCTGTCTTGGCACGGAACCGTCCCCGGCCTCCACGCCCTGGCCGTCAATGTCGGCATCTTCCTGCCAGATTGGAAGCTGCAATTCGAAAACCGCGCCGCCACCGGCGGCATTCCGCGCCTTCATCCGGCCGCCGAAATCCTTCACGATCCCCGACGAGATGGCGAGGCCGAGCCCGATCCCGTCGCCGGGCTCCTTGGTGGTGTAGAAGGGCTCGAACAGCGCATCGAGATCGGCGATGCCGGGCCCGTTGTCGCGCACCGACAGGGTGACCGTCTCGCCGGCGGCCAGCAGCACCTCGATCCGCGGCGCGGCGACCCCCTTGGTGGCGTCCACCGCGTTGCGCACCAGGTTGATGATGACCTGTTCGAGCCGCAGCCGGTCGCCGAAGATCATCACCGGGCCGGACGGCAGGGTCCGGGTCAGGCTGATCGAGCGGGCCTTGAACTGCGGTTCCATCAGCGACAGCGCCGAGGACACCGCCGCCCGCACGTCCACCGGTTCGTATTCGTCGCGGCCCTTGCGGGCGTAGCTCTTGAGCTGCTTGGTGATCGCGCCCATCCGCTCGATCAGGTCGTCGATCCGCTGGAACGAGGCCAGCGCCTCTTCCGACCGCTTCCGGTTCAGCAGCAGCTTCGCCCCCGCGAGGTAGGTCTTCATCGCCGCCAGCGGCTGGTTCAGTTCGTGGCTGACCGCCGCCGACATCTCGCCCAGTGCGGCGAGCTTGGAGGACTGCGCCAGCGTCTGCTCGGCGACCTGCAGGTCCTTCTCGACCTTCTGGCGCTCGGCGATCTCGCGTTGCAGCCGCTGGTTCAGCTCCCGCAGTTCCGCCGATTCGCGCTGGAACAGGACCATCCGCGACGCGGTCTTGCGGTTTGCGGCCCAGAACCCGGCGGCAAGCAGGATCGCGAACCCCATGATCTCGAGCGCCAGAACCGTGTTCACCCGGTCGCGGACCCCCGAATAGGGCGTGAAGACCACCATCCGCCAGTCCCGGAACCCGACCGCCTGCTCGGTCCGCAGCACCGCGGCGTTGCGCAGGTAGGTGTCCACCAGCAGGGCCGACCAGTCCTCGGTGCTGCGCGCGGTCTCGTTGGCGCGGACCCGGGCCGACTGCCCGGCCAGCGCGTTGGCCTCGAGCTGCCCGCGCCAGGTGGGTTCCGTCGAGAGCAGGATCCGGCCCTCGGCATTGGTCACGACCACCGCGTCCACCGTGCCGGCCCAGGACCGTTCGAGCTTGGCGAGATCGACCTCGACGGCGATCACGCCGACCGGGTTGCCGCCGGTCTCGACCTGCCGGGAATAGATGAACTGGTAGCCGCCGGCGGCCGACTGGGTCACCGTGAACACGGTCTCGTTGCGGCGCAGCGCGTTCACGAAGTGCAGGTCGGTGTGGTGCTGCTCGCCCAGCCGGTTGCGGTCGGTCGCGGCCACGCTCCGCCCCTCGAGGTCGAGCAGCATCAGCGATGCCGCCCCGATCTCGTCGACGAAGGTCAGCAGGCGCTGGGTCGATTGCGAGTAATCCGCCGAGTTGAGCGCCCCGATCAGCGCCGGGTCCCGGCTCAGCAGCTGCGGCACCACCGAGGCGCGCTGCAGTTCGCTGATCAGGCTGCCGGCGTAGAGCGTGACGCGGACCTCGGCCCGGTTGCGGGTGGTTTCGGTGAACCGGTCGGTGAGCAGCGCGTTGGTGACGTAGACCAGCGCGACCAGCGCCGCGCCGAGGATCAGCGCGGCGCCGCGACGCCGCCACCCCCTGCGCCGCCGTCTCGTCCGGGATGCATCGTCCTGCGCCATGATCTAGGGTAGTCGCTCCCGCCCCGGCCCTTCAAGGCCCGCGGCTCAGACGGCTTCCATCGCGCCGACCAGTGCGCGAAACAGCGCCTGCCCGTCGGTGCCGCCGTGCCCGGCATCTACCGCCCGTTCGGGATGCGGCATCATGCCCAGCACGCGGCGGTTATCCGACAGGATCCCGGCGATGTCGGCGGCCGACCCGTTGGGGTTGTCGAGGTAGCGGAACGCCACCCGGTCCTCGCCGTCGAGCCGCGCCAGTGTGTCCGCGTCGGCGACGTAATTGCCGTCGTGATGCGCGATCGGCAGGTCGATCCGCGCCCCCGGCGCGTAGCCGGCGGTGAAGGCGCTGTCCGGCGTCGCCACCGTCAGCGGCGCGGTCCGGCAGACGAACTTCAGCCCCGCGTTGCGGATCAGCGCGCCGGGCAGCAGCCCGGTCTCGGTCAGCACCTGGAACCCGTTGCAGACACCGAGAACGTAGCCGCCCGCCTCGGCATGGGCGACGAGCGCCCGGCAGACCGGGGACCGCGCCGCGATCGCGCCGCAGCGCAAGTAGTCCCCGAACGAGAACCCCCCCGGCACCGCCACGAGGTCGACCCCCGGCGGCAGCGCCGCGTCCTTGTGCCAGACCGGCGTGACATCGGCCCCGGCGGCGCGCAGGGCGACGATCATGTCCCGGTCGCAGTTGGACCCGGGGAAGACGAGAACGGCAGCTTTCATGGCGGCTCCTTAGCAGGCCGGGTCAGGAGAGGAAATCGGTCACGACGGCGATGCCGGGCGGGGTCGGCCCGTCCATCGCCGCCAGTTCGGCGGTGACGCCCGAGAGCGGGATGCGCCGGCCGATCAGCGGGGCGAGGTCCACCCGCCCCGCGCCGATCAGCCCCATCAGCGGCGGATAGCGCCACGCGGGCATCCCGCGCGTGCCCTGGATCGACAACTGGCCGGAATAGAGCACGTCCATCGGCAGGGTCATCTCGGCATGGTCGCCTGCGGGCATGCCCACCTGCACCATCCGCCCCAGCGGCGCCAGCGACCGCAGCGCGGCGCGCGCCGTTTCGGCCCGGCCCAATGCCTCGATGGCGACCCGGGCGCCGCCGCCGGTGATCTCGCGCACCGCCGCGGCGGCATCGGTTCCGGCGGCGTCCACGGTCGCCTCGGCCCCGTGCTGCCGCGCGAAGGCGAGCTTCCCGGGCACCACGTCGACCGCCACCACCCGTGCGCCGATGGCCCGGCCGAGGAGAACGGCGGCGAGCCCGATCCCGCCGGTGCCGAAGACCGCGACCCAGTCGCCGGGCCGCACCCCGCCGCGCACCGTCAGCGCCTGCCAGGCGGTGGTCACCCGGCAGCCCAGCCCGGCGGCCAGCGCCACGTCCATCCCGGCCGGCACCGCGGCGAGATTGGCGTCGGCGCGCGGCACCGCGACGTATTCGGCCCAGGCCCCGTGGGCGGTGAAACCGGTGACGACCTGCTCCGGGCACACGGTCTGTTCCCCGGCCGCGCAGGACGGGCAGCGCCCGCAGGCGAGAATGAAGGGCGCGGTGACCCGGTCCCCGACCCGCCAGCCGGACACGTCCGGACCGACGGCGACGATCTCGCCGCAGAATTCATGGCCGGGAATGAGAGGCATCGGTACCGGGTCCGCCCCGGTCCACAGGTGATGGTCGCTGCGGCAGACGCCGGCGGCCAGCACCCGGAGCACCACCCCGTCCGCGGGGCAGTCGGGGTCGGGCCAGTCGGTCAGGTCCAGCGGCGCGCGCGGGGCGCGGAACACCGCCGCGCGCATCTCAGGCGGTCCCCATCTCGATCCGGTAGCTTTCGATCACGGTGTTGGCGAGCAGCTTCTCGCACATCTCGCGGACCGTCGTCTCGTCGGTGCCCGGGGCGAGGTCGAGTTCGATCACCTTGCCCTGCCGGACGCCTTCGACGCCGCCGAAGCCCATCGCCCCGAGGGCATGGCGCACGGCCTCGCCCTGCGGGTCGAGAACGCCCTGTTTCAGCATCACGGTCACGGTGGCCTTCATCGTCGTCGCGCTCCTCGGCTGGGCATCCCCGATCCCATAGGCGCAGCGCCCAGCGATGACAACCCGGCGGCCCTGGCGGCGGAAACCGGCCACCGGGACCGCCCCCTCCAAGACTTGCGCGGTCAGGCCCGATCCGGCGATCCAGTCGCGGATCCCGTCGGTCACCGGGCCGAGGAACCGCACCTCGACCAGCTGTGCAGCGGCATGAAGGGCGGTCATCTCGGGCCAGCCCATCGCACTCTCGTGGTGGCCGATCCAGGCCGCGGGGGTGGCGTAGTCGATCACCGCCCGGGCCTCGCCCGCGGCCGCATCGACCCAGAAACGGTAGGACAGGACGCCGGGCTCGCCCACGGTCCCGACGCGGGCCGCGAGAGCCCCGGCGGCGGCCGCGAAAGCCTCGGGCCGGTCGCGCAGCGCGTAGCGGTTCAGGACCGTGAGTTCAGGCAGGCCGGTCTGCACCGCCGCTCCCCCGATGGCCGTCAGTTGATCAGCGTCGGCTTCGGCATGTGGGTGGCGTTGGACGGCATCACGCCCAGCCGGCGGGCGACCTCCGCGTAGGCCTCGGCGAGGTTGCCGAGGTCGCGGCGGAACACGTCCTTGTCGAGCTTGCGGCCGGTCTCGAGATCCCACAGCCGGCAGCTGTCCGGGCTGATCTCGTCGGCCACGATCAGGCGCTGGTAGTCGCCCTCCCAGATCCGGCCGACCTCGATCTTGAAGTCGATGAGGCGGATGCCGACCCCCATCATCACCCCGGACAGGAAGTCGTTGACCCGCAGCGCCAGCGCCACGATGTCGTCGAGGTCCTGCTGGCTCGCCCAGCCGAAGGCGACGATGTATTCCTCGGGGACCATCGGGTCGCCCAGGGCGTCGTCCTTGTAGCTGAACTCGATGATCGGGCGGGGCAACTGGGTGCCCTCCTCCATCCCCAGCCGCTTGGCCATCGACCCGGCGGCGAAGTTGCGGACGATGATCTCGAGCGGGATGATCTCCACCTGCCGGATGAGCTGTTCGCGCATGTTCAGGCGGCGGATGAAATGGTTCGGCACGCCGATCTGGGTCAGGCCGGTGAAGAAGAACTCGCTCAGGCGGTTGTTGAGCACGCCCTTGCCTTCGATCACTTCGTGCTTCTCGGCGTTGAAGGCGGTCGCGTCATCCTTGAAATACTGCACGAGGGTGCCGGGTTCCGGGCCGTCGTAGAGGATTTTCGCTTTGCCTTCGTAGATCTTCTTGCGGCGGGCCATGGGCGCTCCCGGACTGCTCGGGCGGATGTGAGGCCTGTCCCTTACGCCATCGCCCCCTTGCGGGCAAGCGCCGCGAAAGGCATATCGAAATCAAGCCAAGACGATGCAAGGGATCCAGCCGATGACCACCTTCGACGACCGCGAGAACGCCTTCGAGAACAAGTTCGCCCACGATGCCGAGATGCAGTTCAAGGCCGAGGCCCGGCGCAACAAGCTGCTGGGTCTCTGGGCCGCCGAACTGATGGGCAAGTCCGGCGACGAGGCCGCGGCCTACGCGAAGGAAGTGATCGCCGCCGATTTCGAGGAGGCCGGAGACGAGGACGTGTTCCGCAAGCTGTCCGGCGATCTCGGCGACCTCGCCGACGAGGCGACGATCCGGGCCCAGATGAAGACCAAGCTGGCCGAGGCGAAGGCCCAGCTCATGGAAGAGATCTGAGCGCCGACCCCGGCCCACCGGCCCGGCCGGATTAACGGAATCTTGGACTCCCGGCCCTAGACCGGGCGGACCCGGCGGCTCTGCCGGGGACGTCCGAGGGGTGAACCGGTGTCCGAATTCCAACCCGACGGCAGGGCCGGCCGCTGGCGTTTCGCGACCTGGGCGCGGCCGGGGCAGGTCCTGCCGCCGCTGGTCGCGCTCGCCATGCTCGCGATCCTGGCCCGGCAGCTCTCCGAGGTCGACTTCGCCGAGGTGGGCCGGACGCTGGCCGGCCATTCTCCCCTGACCTGGGCGCTGGCGGTCTGTGCGACCGGCGCGAGTTTCGTCGCGATCGGCCGTTATGACGTGGTGATCCACCGCCAGCTTCGCACCGGGGTCACCGCGCCGCGCGCCGCCCGATCCGGAATGCAGGCGGCGGCCGTGGCGCAGGTCACCGGTTTCGGCCTGGTTACGGGAAGCCTGGTGCGCTGGCGCTCCCTGCCGGAACTGTCGCTGGCGGACGCGACCCGGGTCACCGCCACCGTGGGGGCAAGCTTCATCGGCGCGCTGACCGTGCTGCTCGGGATCGGCGCCCTGACCGGCGCGGCGAGCCTGCCGCCGGCGCTCGGGATCGGCGGCGCCGCGCTCCTCGCGGGCGCGGTGCTGATCCTCGGCTGGGCGATCGCGCGCCGCCGCCTGCGGGGCCGGGACGCGGCCGCGATCCTGTTCTGGGTCGCGCTCGATACCGGGTTCGCCGCCCTCACCCTCTGGCTGTTCCTGCCGCCGGGGCTCGGCCCGATGGCGGTTTACGCCGCGTTCGTCGCGGCGCTGGGCGCGGGCATCCTGTCGAACGCGCCGGGTGGCGTCGGCGCCTTCGAGGTCACGCTTCTGGCGATCCTTCCGGCCGCCGCGCCCGAGATCGGGACCGAGGCCCTGGTTTCGGCCATCGTCGCCCACCGGCTGTCCTTCTACGTCCCGCCGGCGCTTGCCGCCCTGCCCGGCCTTGTCGCGCCGAAGGTGCTGACCGCGCCGCCGCTGATCCCGGTGCGGGCCGACGACCTCGTTCCGCCGCACCCGGACTGGGCGCTGCGGCGCCAGGGGGCACGGGTCCTCGCCCGCCCGGACCTGCGCGGCGGCTGGCTGGTGCGGGCGGCGCCCGGCTTCCTCGTCGCCTTCGGATCGGCCGAGGGCCTTGCCGGCTTCGACGACATGCGCGCCGCTGCGCGGCGGCTCGGCCGGCCGTGCCTGTTCTACAAGCTGACGCCGGAGGCCGCCGCCGCGGCCCGGCGGGAGGGCCTGACGGTCGCCCGGATCGCCGCCGAGGCGCTGCTCGATCCGCGCGCCTGGACCGTCGACGGACCCGGCCTGCGGCAACTCCGGCGCAAGCTGCGGCAGGCCGACCGGCAAGGGATCGAGATCACCGAGGCGGCCCGCGGCGCCCTGCCGCTCGACGAGATGATCCGGGTCAACGCCGCCTGGCGCCGGGCCCATGGCCCCGAGAAGGGCTTCTCGATGGGGCGGTTCTCGCCCAGCCTGGTGGAGCGGCAGGTGGTGTTCCTCGCCCGCCGCGGCGGCCGGCTCGTCGCCTTCGCGAGCTTCAATGCCGTGGCCGGAGCCTGGTCGCTCGACCTGATGCGCCATGGCCCCGAAGCGCCGCCGGGGACGATGCACGGCCTTGTCGCCGCCGGCATCGCCCGGGCGGGACGGCTGGGCGTGGCCCGGCTGTCGCTTGCGGCGGTGCCCGACACGCCGACGCCGCTGGGCCGGCTGGGGCTTTCCGGCCTGTGCCAGTTCAAGGACAGCTTCGGCCCGGCCTGGCAGCCGCTCTATGCCGCCGCCGGCGGGCGGGTCACCCTCGCGCTCGGTCTGGCCGCGGTGGCCTGGGCGATCCACCGGCCTCACGATCAGGTTGAGAATTTTGGGTTTGAACTGCGCACCGGACCGTGGCACGGCAGCACGGTGATCCCCAGCAAGACCGGCCCGGTAACCCATGTCCAACACCCTGACCACGCTCCTTGAGACCCGCGACTGGATTCTGGCCGACGGGGCGACGGGAACCACGCTGTTCAACATGGGCCTGGCGTCGGGCGACGCGCCGGAACTGTGGAACGCCGACCAACCGGACCGGATCGGCGCGCTTTACGGCGGCGCGGTCGAGGCCGGGTCCGACCTGTTCCTGACCAACACCTTCGGCGGCAACGCCGCCCGGCTGAAACTGCACGAGGCGCAGCACCGGGTCCGCGAACTGAACCGGCTCGGCGCCGAGATCGGCCGCGAGGTCGCCGACCGCGCCGGCCGGCCCGTGGTGGTCGCCGGCTCGGTCGGCCCCACCGGCGAGATCATGGCCCCGATGGGCAAGCTCGACCATGCCACGGCGGTCGAGATGTTCCACGAACAGGCGGAAGGACTGAAGGAGGGCGGCGTCGACGTGCTCTGGCTGGAGACGATCAGCGCCCCCGAGGAGTTCCGCGCCGCCGCCGAGGCGTTTGCCCGCGCCGACATGCCCTGGTGCGGCACGATGAGCTTCGACACCGCCGGGCGGACCATGATGGGCGTCACCTCGTCGGATTTCGTGAAGCTGGTCGGCAAGCTCGACAACCCGCCGATCGCCTTCGGCGCGAATTGCGGCGTCGGGGCGGCCGACCTGCTGCGCACCGTGCTGGGCTTCGCCTCGACCGGACCGGACCAGCCGATCATCGCCAAGGGCAATGCCGGCATCCCGAAATACGTCGACGGCCACATCCACTACGACGGCACGCCCGACCTGATGGCCGACTACGCCGTGCTGGCCCGGGACTGCGGCGCGCGGATCATCGGCGGCTGTTGCGGCACGACGCCCGAGCACCTGGTGCGGATGCGGGCGGCGCTGGAAACGACCGAGCCGGGTCCGCGGCCGTCGCTAGACCGGATCACCGCGGCCCTGGGCGGGTTCAGTTCGGCCTCGGACGGCACCGGCGACGACGACGACGCGGCCGCCCGGCGCCGCCGCGCCGGCCGCCGGCGCGGCCGCGGCTGACCGCTCCCCCGGATCAGAACAACGACAGCTGCGCCGAGTCGCGCGACGGCGGGCGGAACAGGTCGGTGCGCAGCACGGGTCCGGTTTCCGACAGCCCGAGCCGCGCGCAGGCGACGCGGAACCGCTGCCGCAGCAGCGCCGCCCAGGGCCCCTGGCCGGTCATCCTGCGGCCCCAGGCCGGGTCGTAGTCCCGGCCACCGTGAAGCTCCCGGACCCGGCCCATGATCCGCGCCGCCCGGTCCGGAAACGCCTCGGCGACCCATTCCCGGAACAGCCCCGCCACCTCCCGCGGCAGGCGCAGCGGGATCGACGATGCCGCGGTCGCCCCCGCCGCCGCGCCGGCCGCGAGGATCGCCTCGAGTTCGTGGTCGGTCAGCGCGGGAATCACCGGCGAGACCATGATCCGCACCGGCACGCCCGCCGCCGCCAGCCGTTCGATGGCCTGCAGCCGCCGGGCCGGGCCCGGCACGCGGGGCTCCATCGCCCGCGCCACCGCCCGGTCCAGCGTCGTCACCGAGACCCCCACCGATACCAGCCCCTCGGCCGCCAACCCGGCCAGAACGCCGAGGTCCTGCTCGACCAGCGTGCCCTTGGTGGTGATCGTCACCGGGTGCCGGGTCTCGGCCAGCACCGCGAGGATCGCCGCCATCGCCCGCCGC
>JBFKOW010000038.1:0-22315 GCA_041628615.1 Paracoccaceae bacterium
CGGCTGGAACGGGCCGCACGGGACGCCGAATGGGACATCCCCGACGGCCCCACCGGGCAGGTCGTGCGCCAGTTGCGCTACCGCGGCGCGCTCGCGAAGCGGCGGGCCGAATGGGTCTTCGTCCTGCTGATCGCCGTCATCATCCTCGGCCTCGGCTTCTACCTCGGCCTGCCGTTCTGGCAGGAATTCGCGGACGGCCGGAAACAGACGCTGGACGACCAGCTTGCGGTGCTGGAGGGGGAGCACGTCAAGCTGGATGCCGCGCGCAGCGCGCTGCTGTCCAACCCGGACCCCGATCCGAACGACGCGGGGCCGTCGAAACCCGGGCTGGCGCAGGCGCTGGTCGCGCTGCCGACCCAGATCCGCGCCGCGACCGGCGAAGGGCTCAACCCGCCGGTGGAGATCGACGGCGCGGTCCTCGTCACCGGTCGGGCCGGCACGATCCTGCGCTCCACCGACGGCGGCGCGCGTTTCGAGACGGCGCGGGAAAGCACCGGCGAGTGGCTCCACCGGCCGGTGGCGGCCGGCGGCGCGGTGTTCGTCACGGGGGGAAGCGGCACGATTCTACGCTCGACCGACGGCGGCGCGCGGTTTGAGACGGTGCGAGAGAAGACCGGGGGAAGTCTCAACCCGCCTCTTGAGGTTGGCAGCGCTTTGGTCTTGACGCTTGCGGACGACTTTGTTGGCGACACAACCACATGGGCTGGCGCAGTCTTGCGTTCCACCGACGGCGGCATGCGGTTCGAGACGGTGCGAGAGGCGACGGGCGAGGGACTCAACCGGCCGGTGGAGACCGGCGGCGCGCTTCTCGTCACCGGGTCGCTTGGCACGATCCTGCGCTCCACCGACGGCGGCGCGCAGTTCGAGACGGTGCGGGAGAGCACGGGCGAGTGGCTCCACCCGCCGGTGGCGGCCGGCGGCGCGGTGTTCGTCACGGGGGGAAGCGGCACGATTCTGCGCTCGACCGACGGCGGCGCAAGATTCGAGACAGTCCGAGAGGCCACGGGCGGCGAGGCGCTCAATCCGCCGGTAGCGGCCATGGGCGCGCTTCTCGTTACCGGCCAGCACGGCACGATCTTGCGCTCCACGAACGGCGGCGCGACTTTCGAGACAGTGCGCAATGCGACTGGCGCAAAACTCAGTCTTCCGGTGGAAATCGACAACGCTCTGTTCATAACCGTCTTGGATCGCTCAATCTTCGCCCTGCAACGCATCATCTTCAGTATGCACCGGGACGAGGCGGACTCAATTCTGCGTTCCCTCAATGGCGGCGCGACTTTCGAGACAGTGCGAGCCGGAAAGGGCGAAGGTCTCAATCCGCCAGTGGCAATCGGCCAGACGCTAATATTCACTGCAGGCAGCGGCTCAATTCTTGATCCCAATTCTGGTGCCGGCAGGATTCTCCGCTCCACTGACGGCGGACTAACCTTCGACATAGTGCATGTGTCTACGGCTGAAGGATTCCACTTACCCGTCGTAATCGAAGGCACGCTGATTGCCACAGGGTCCGAGGGCACGATCCTGCAAATCGACGACCGGTGGTCGGAGGCGGCCGGGACGCTCGGTTCGGCTCTCGAAGCGGCGATGTTGCTCGACCCGAACGTGCCGGTCGATCCCGGCAGCGTGCGGCAGGATCGGCAACGGGCCGACGCGGCGGTGCAGGCGTTCCTCGGCGAGCCGCTCGCGCCCGGTGTCGAGCCGCTTGTCGCGGTGCCCGAGGCCCTGCCCGCCGAGATCCGCGACCTCGACCTGATGCGCCCCTTCCAGGCACGGGTCCGGCAGCTTGTCGCCAGCCGCGCCTCGCTGATCGCGGTGCAGGCCGACACGCAGGACCGGCGCGACCGGTTCGACCGGCTGCCCTGGGCGCTGCTGGACCGCGAGGAGGCGCGGATCTCCTACCGCCGGTTCACCGAGATCTGCCGCGCCGGCAGCACCGACGCCGAGGTCATCAAGACCTGCGAGGAAAGCTGGCGCGCGCAGCAGGCGGCCACCGATTCGAGCTGGTGGCAGACCATCGCCCAGCAGGCCCCGCCGGGCATCCTGCTGCTGTTCCTGCTCGCCACCCTCGCCGCGCTCTACCGCTACAACATGCGGCTGGCCGGGTTCCACCAGTCCCGCGCCGACGCCCTGACCCTCTACGCCGACGGCATGGTCCCGGCCAACGACATGGAGGCCCTCGACCGGCTGGCCACCGCCATCGCCGCCGACAAGGTGGAGTTCGGCCGCGCCAAGGTGGGCTTCGGCGGCAACACCATCGAGGTGGAGCGCATGAAGTCGAGCTGACCCGGCGCCCGTTCCGTCTGCCCGTCCCTCCCCCCAATCGAAGGACCCTCAATGTCCCAGACCGTCCTCCTGACCGGCGTCACCGGCTTCATCGCCAAGCGCATCGCCCTCGACCTGCTGAATGCCGGGCACCGGGTGCGCGGGACGCTGCGGTCGCCCGGCCGCGCCACCGAGGTCCGCGCCGCGCTGCGCCCCCGGCTGAACGAACCGGCGGCGCTCGACCGGTTCGAGACGGTGCCGCTGGACCTGACCGCCGACGACGGCTGGGTTGCGGCGATGGACGGGGTCGACGTGGTGATGCACACCGCCTCGCCGTTCCCGATGTCGGCGCCGAAATCCGAGGACGACCTGATCCGGCCCGCGGTCGACGGCACCCTGCGGGCGCTGCGGGCGGCGCGGACGGCGGGGGTGGGACGGGTGGTGCTGACCTCCTCGGTGGTGGCGATCGAGGCGACCGACACCGACGGCCCCCATACCGAGGAACACTGGTCCGAGCCCGACCACCCCCGGTCCACCCCCTATGGACGGTCCAAGACCCGGGCCGAGCGCGCCGCCTGGGACTTCGTGGCCGAGCACCCGGAGGTGGCGCTGACCGCGATCAACCCGGCGCTGGTGCTGGGCACCCCGCTGGACCGGCACTACGGCACCTCGCTGCGGGTGGTGGAGCGGCTGATGGGCGGCAAGGACCCGGCGCTGCCGCGGATCGGCTTCGGGATCGTCGACGTGGCCGACATCTCGGCGATGCACCTCGCCGCGATGGACCGGCCCGAGACCGCCGGCAAGCGCTACATCGGCTGCGCCGGGACGATGACCATGCCCGAGATCGCCCGGCGGCTCGCCGCCGCCCACCCGGAGCGCCGGATCACCACCCGGGTCGCGCCGAAATGGCTGCTGCGGCTGGTGGCGCTGGCCGATCCGGCGGTGCGGGGGATCCTGCCCAGCGTCGGCCACCTGCCGCGGTTCGACAATGCGCGGGCGCGGACCGAACTCGGGATCGACTTCGTGCCGGTGGAGACCGCGCTCGAACGCGCCGCCCGGGCCATCGCCGGCTGACCGGGCCGGCGCCGCCGTGCCGATCCGCGCCTTCCTCGCCCTGCCGGTGCCGGACCCGGCCCGCGCCGCCCTCGTCGCGCTGCAGGCCGGGCTGCCCTTCGGCCGCAAGGTGCCGGAGGAGAACCTGCACCTGACGCTGGTCTTCCTCGGCGAGGTGGCCGAGGCGGCGCTGGAGGAGATCGACGCGGCGCTGGCCGGCGCGGCGCTGCCCGCGCCGGTGCTGCGGTTCGAGGCGCTGGGCACCTTCGCCGAGATGGAGCGGGGGCTGGTCTTCGCCGCCGTGGCCGAGGACGCCGCCCTCGGCGCGCTGCACGGCCGGCTCTGCCGGATCGTCCGCGCCGCCGGGGTGGCGCTGCCGCGGCGGCGGTTCCGGCCCCATGTCACCCTCGCCCGCAGCCCGCGGCAGCCCGCCGGTCCGGCGCGGGACCGGCTCGCCGCGGCGCTGGGCCAGCGGCTGGCGGTGCCCGAGGCGCGGCCGGACCGGCTCGGCCTGTTCCGGTCGCGGCTGGCGCCGGGCGGGGCGGTCCACGACCTCATGGCCGACTACCCGCTGGGCTGACCGGGACTCGACGGCGGCGCCGGGCCGGGGCATCCTGCCCGCCATGCGCGCCGCGGCCCTGATCCCGCTCCTGCTGCTCGCCGGGTGCGCCGCCCGGGACGAGACGGTCACCGCCTACGGCGCCCTCGGGCGGACCTACGACCTGATCGAGATGGACGGCGGGCCGCCCCCGGCCGCTGCGACGCTCGAATTTCCCGAACCGGGCCGGCTGGCCGGCGACGGGCCCTGCAACCGGTTTTCCGGGCCGGTGACGGTGCCCTACCCGTGGTTCGGCACCGGGCCGCTGGCGGTGACCCGGCGGGGCTGCCCGGAGCTGGCGGCGGAACAGGCGATCCTGGCGGCGCTGGCGGCGATGGACCTGGCCGAGGTGGCGGGGCCGCTGCTGCTGCTCACGGCCTCCGGCAGCGGGCGGAGCCTGGTGTTTCAGGCGGCGGACTGACGGCGCAGGGCGGCGATGAGCCGGTCGCGGGCGGGCGGCAGCGGCCGGTCGCCCAGCGCCGGGGCAAGACGCTCGGCAAGGAAATGCCCGGTGGTGAGAAGGCCGTCGAGGATCTCGGCATCCGGGGCCGGGCCGCGGCCCAGCAGGGCGGCCGGCAGCGGCAGCAGGCGGTCGCGCCAGGCCCCCGCCGCGTCCCGGCTCACCGCGCGGCCGGTGCGGGGCGAGACATAGACAAGGTTCTCGGCCGCCCCCGTGACGGCGCAGGCCGACAGGTCGAGCCCGAACCCCATCTCGTCGAGCAGCGCCGCCTCCCAGCGGAGGTAGGCCAGCGGCCAGGCCCCGGTCGCCCCCATCAGGTCGAGAAGCTGGACGGTGCGGTCGTAGAAGGCGGCGTGCGGCTCGCGCTCGGGCAGCACGAAACCGGCGAGGGCGCAGACCGCGTTGAGCCCGGCCAGCGCCAGCCGGTCGGACATCAGAAGCGCGGCGCGGGAGCGGACGGGCTCGACCCGGAAGGCCCCGAGATGATCCTCCAGCCGGGCCTGCCAGGTCAGGTCGAGCTGCGCGCCGGGCTGCAGGGCCGGGGCCACCTTGCGGCTCTGGCCGCCGCGGACGACGCCGGCATGGCGGCCGTGACCGCGGGTCAGCACCTCGATGATCGCGGCGCTCTCGCCGTGCCGGCGGACCGCCAGCAGAACCCCCTCTTCGCGCCACTCGATCATGCGGCCATCAGGCCCGCGGCCCGGCCCGGCATCAAGCCCCGACTTCTTCGGACCTCAAATATCCCGGGGGAGTCGCCCCGCAGGGGCGGCGGGGGCAGCGCCCCCTGCCCGGCTCAGGCCAGGCCCTCCTCGTCGAGCAGGTGGCGGCCGGCCCGGTCCTCGACCTCCACCACCCAGAGATCGGGGTCGCGGTCGCGCTGGCGGGCGATGGCGGCGTCGACCTCGGGCTCGGCGCCCTCGGCCAGCGGGAGCCAGACCCGTTCGCCCGACATCAGGTCGAAGGACCGCTGGTAGCAGACCGCGCGGCCGTCGAGGGTGGCGCACTTGACCAGCACCGCGCCGGCGGTCGGGTCGCCGCGGGCGGCGAGGTAGGCCGGGATCGCCGCGCCGCGCAGCCGGGCCAGGTAGGCGGCGACCCAGACCGAGGCGGCGAGCCGGGGCTCAGCCATTGCCGTCGCGGAAGTCGAGCCCTATCTCGGCGTAGCGCTCGGCCTCCTCGAGCCAGCCGGGCCGGACCTTGACCTGCAGGAACAGGTGGATCCGGCGGCCGAGGAACTCCTCCAGCTCCTCGCGGGCGGCCTTCGACACCGCCTTCACGGTCTCGCCCTTGCGGCCGAGAACGATGCCCTTGTGGCCGTCCCGGGCGACATAGATCACCTGGTCGATGCGGGCCGAGCCGTCCTCGCGCTCTTCCCAGCTCTCGGTCTCGACGGTGAGCTGGTAGGGCAGTTCCTGGTGCAGCCGCAGGGTCAGCTTCTCGCGGGTCATCTCGGCGGCGATCATCCGCAGCGGCAGGTCGGCGATCTGGTCCTCGGGATAGAGCCACGGCCCCTCCGGCATCCGCCCGGCGAGCCAGTCGAGCAGGTCGGCGCAGCCGTGGCCGCGCTCGGCCGAGATCAGGAAGGTCCGCTCGAACGGGAAACGGCCGTTCAGGGTCTCGGTGAGGCCGAGCAGGACCGGCGCCTCGACCCGGTCGATCTTGTTGATCGCCAGCGCCACGGTGCGGCCGGCGGCGACCTCGGGCAGCCGGTCGAGGATCGCCTCCACCCCCGCGGTCAGGCCGCGATGGGCCTCGACCAGAAGGACCACCACGTCGGCATCGGCGACCCCGCCCCAGGCCGCGGCGACCATCGCCCGGTCGAGCCGGCGGCGCGGCCGGAACAGGCCGGGCGTGTCGACGAAGACCACCTGCGCCGCACCGTGGATCGCCACGCCGCGGATCCGGGCCCGGGTGGTCTGGACCTTGTGGGTCACGATCGACACCTTGGCCCCGACCATCCGGTTGAGCAGGGTCGACTTGCCGGCATTGGGCTCGCCGATCAGGGCCACGAAGCCGGCGCGGGTCGGATCAGTCATCTGGGTCTCACATCGGGCGCCGGCGATCTTTCGTCGAAAGATCGTCCGCGGTTGCGGGGGTGGGCCGATTTTCGACGAAAATCGCAGCCCCGGCTTCTAGAGGATTTCGCCGCCCCCGGCCAGCCGTCCCGGGCATCGCCGGCGCGGCGCGGTCACGCGCCGGCCTCCAGCCGGTCGAGCAGCGCCTTCGCCGCCGCCTGTTCGGCCTGCCGCTTGGACCCGGCGCGGGCGGTGGCGGTCTCGCCGGTCTCCATCCGCACCTCGATGGTGAAGCGGGGGGCGTGGTCGGGGCCGCTGCGGCCGGTCTCGACATAGGCGGGGGGCGGCAGGCCGCGGGCCTGGGCCCATTCCTGCAGCGTGGTCTTGGCGTCGCGGGCATCGGCCTCGACCCCGGCCACCCGGTGCCGCCACAGCCGCTCCACCAGCCGCCGCGCCGCCTCGAACCCGGCGTCGCGGTAGACCGCGGCGATCACCGCCTCCATCGCGTCGGCCAGCAGCGCGTCCTTGCGGCGGCCGCCGGACTGCATCTCGGACCGGCCGAGCCGGAGCACCGCCCCGAGGTCGATCTCGCGGGCCACGTCCGCCAGCGTCTCGCGCCGCACCAGCGCGTTGAACCGGGGCGCGAGCTGGCCCTCGGCGGCGCTCCGGTCCGCCGCCAGCAGCGCATCCGCCACCGCCAGCCCCAGCACCCGGTCGCCGAGGAATTCGAGCCGCTGGTTGTCGGGCCGCGCCGGGCTGGCCAGCGAGGGATGGGTCAGCGCCTCGACCAGCAGCCCCGGATCGGCGAAGTCGTGGCCGAGCCGCGCGGCGAAGGCCGCCATCTCCGCCGACAGCTTCATCACTCGATCTTGTGGTAGAACCGGTCGCCCCGCCAGGTCCAGAACGCGAACATCGACCGGCCGGCGGAGGAGAACATCACCCGGTCCGCCCGGCCCACGAGGTCCTCGAAGGGCACGAAGCCGACGCCCTGCGCGGCCTGCCGGACCCGGCTGTCGACCGAGTTGTCCCGGTTGTCGCCGAGGAAGAAGTAGTGCCCCTCGGGCACGGTGAACACGCCGGTGGTGTCCAGCGGCTGATCGCCGATGTTGAGGATGTTGTGCGACCGGCCGTTCGGCAGGGTCTCGACCTGCCGGGTCTTGATGCACTCGGCGCCGTTGCCCACCGCGCCGTTGGCGCAGCGCGGCCTGAGCCCCTGCGGCCCCTGCGGTTCGAAGGTCTCGATGAACAGCCCGGCATCGGCCACCGGCACCGGCTCGTCGTTCAGGATCAGCCGCCCGTCCACCAGCTGCACCCGGTCGCCGGGCAGGCCGATGACCCGCTTGATGAAGTCGCGCCCGTTCACCGGGTGCCGGAACACCACCACGTCGCCGCGTTCGGGCTCGGACCCGAACAGCCGGGAATTGCCGCCCTTGAACACGCCGCAGAAATCCTCGGCCGAGACATCGACGCCCAGCGCCGGGATCCGGATCGACGGGCAGGAGGCGTAGGAATAGCCGTAGGCCATCTTGTTGACGAACAGGAAGTCGCCGATCAGCAGCGTGTCCTTCATCGAGCCGGAGGGGATCCAGAACGGCTGGAACAGGAAGGTGCGGAACACGCCGGCGATGAGAAGCGCATAGACGATCGTCTTGACCGTCTCGACGATACCGTGCCCGAGACCCTTTTCTTCAGCCATGCCTGCCCTTTCCGCCGTGGCGGTTGCCCGTTGCCCCATCCGTCCGCGCTACATGATCGGCGCGGCCCGGTTCGTCAAGCTGGCGGCGGGCCGGCGTCCGGGCCGCCGCCGGGCCCGAGCGGCCGCGCCTCGATCACCACGAAGGCCTGCGCCCAGGGGTGGTCGTCGGTCAGGGTGACGTGGATCACCGCCTCGTGGCCCGGCGGGGTCATCTCGGCCAGCCGCCGCGCCGCCCAGCCGGTGACCCGCATCACCGGCTGCCCGGTCCGCAGGTTCGACACCGCCATGTCCTTCCACGCGATGCCCATCCGCAGCCCGGTGCCCAGCGCCTTGGAGCAGGCTTCCTTGGCCGCCCAGCGCTTGGCGTAGGTGCCGGCCACGTCGGCCCGCGATTCGGACTTGCGCTGTTCGGTCTCGGTGAACACCCGGTTGCGGAACCGGTCGCCGAACCGGTCCAGCGTGCCCTGGATCCGGTCGATGTTGCACAGGTCGGTGCCGATGCCGAGAATCATGGCCCGACCCTAAGCCCGAAACAGCGGGAAGGTCACGCCGAGCGACCAGGCGAGGATCAGCCCCAGCGCCAGCCCGGCGGCCAGCGGCCCGCCGCGGTCGGCGGTCCACCGCCCCATCACCCCGAAGACCATGAAGAACAGCCCGATCACCGGCCCGATCAGCACCAGGAAGAACAGCCGCTCGAAGTCGAGCCAGACCGCCAGCCCGAGCGACCCGAAGAACGCCGCCCGCAGCACGAGCCGCTGCCAGACCGGCGCCCGCCCGCCCCGGGTCGCCACCGCGTCGGCGGCCATGAACGGCACCGCCCCCAGCGCCAGCGCGCCGAGGATCGCCCAGCGCCCGGCGGCGGGCACGAAGTTGGCGGCGTAGCTGTCGATGGCCAGCCCGAACACCCCGAGCCCCCAGGCCAGCAGCGCCCCGGCGGCGAGCGGCGACGGCCGCCCGGGCCGCACCCCGAAGCCGCGCAGGACGGCGAGCTGCGCCAGCCCGGTCAGCCCGAGATGGACGGCAAGGTAGTCCGCCACCAGCACCGGCAGCGCGCCGACCTCGATCCGGACCGCGAGCAGCGGCACCGCCAGCGCGACGCAGGCGCAGCACAGGACCGCCGCCCGGGGCACCGGGGCCGCGGCGGCGGACCCGGCGGCGGGCAGCAGCCGCGAAACCGGCCACCACAGGACCACCAGCGCCCCCAGCAGGACCAGCACCCAGGGGCCGATGGCGGCCACCGCGATGTCGCGGGCGGGCAGGCCGTAATGGCTGTCGAGCCAGGCCACCGCCTGCCGCAGCGCGAAGGGGCTGTAGAGGATGCCGACATGCTCGACGCCGGGCGCGACGAGCGCCATGCGCCGCACCCCGGTTCCGACCGCCTCGCCCTCGACCGCCGCCGGGTCGACCTGCCGGATCGCGTCGCGGCCGAAGGCGATCAGCCGGCCCTCCCACGCTCCGGCGATCAGCAGCAGGTCGGGCGGATGGGCCGCGGTCACCGCGCCCGAGAAGGCCGACAGCACCACGACCGGGCCGGTGGTCCGGCCCTCGGCGGCGCGAATCAGCACGTCGGTCGCCATGGAGTGGCCGAGCAGCGCCGGGGCCGGCCCGGCGAGGTCCATCACCCGGCGGGTTTCCCCGACCAGCCGCCGGGTGGTGCCCTCGACCGCGGTCACGTCGCCCGACATCGGCACCGGGTTGGCGCCGTGGCCCTCGAAATCGAAGGCGGCGACGGCATAGCCGTTGGCGGCCAGCGTCCAGGTCCAGGCGGTCATCAGCGGCCGCGACCCGGCGAAGCCGTGGGCGACGACGACGGTGGCGACCGGGTCGGCGGGGGTCAGCAGGGTGACCGGGGTGGTCCCGGCGCGGGTCTCGGTCCGGACGGCGTCGGGGCGCGCGGCCTCGATCCGCCACAGCGCCGTTCCGGCAAGGACGAGGCCGAGCAGCAGGACGGCGGCGCGGATCACGGGCGGCGGCGCGGGGTCAGTCGGCGGTGACCGTGCCGGCGGCCATGTTCACGGTGACGGTGACGGTCCCCGGATCGCTGCCCGCGCCGTTGTAGATGCCGACCGGGACGGTGACGGTCAGGCCGGCGGCCGGGTCGTAGGTCGCGCGCGCCCCGGCCAGCGACAGCCCGGCCCAGCCGGCCCCGCCGTCGGCCGACACCATGGTGCAGGCCGGGAAGGGTTCGTCGGGCAGCGGGTGGATCACCATCAGGTGCGCCGAGCAGCAGGTCGGTTCGCCGTAGGTGTCGAGCGACACGAAGCGGACATCGCCGTTGGCCCAGGTCCGGGTCGGGTCGTCCCAGGTGACGAACTGGGCCGAGGTCTCGAACCCCTCGCAGGCGCGGGTCTCGGCGGCCTGGGCCGGCAGGGCCGCGGTCAGCGCGGCGGCGGTGGCGGCGGGCAGAAGGTCGGTCAGGCGCATGTATCCCTCGTCAGACATCCAGGTCGTATACCACGATTCCCGCCGCCCCGCCGGTGCAGAGCGCCACCAGCCGCGCCCCCAGCGCCCGGTGCCGCGGATCGGCGGCGTAGCGGTCGAGCGCGGCGCGGTCGTCGAAGCGGCAGACGAAGCCGTGGGGATGGTCGGGCGACCTGCCCTCGGCGTCGATGTTCGGGCCGTGGTCGAAGCCGGCGAAGCCCTCGATCCGGCCGGCCAGCGCGGCGAGCCCGGCCATCACGGCGGACAGCTCGGCCGGGTCGTGGCCGGGGGCGAGGTTCAGGAACACCGCGTGCAGGATCATCGGCCGGTCCGGTCCGCCGCCGGGCGGTTCATGCCGCCGCCCCGGACCGCGCCGCGTCCATCAGCCGGCGCATTTCCTGCACTGCCGGGGTCAGGCCGCGGAAGATCGCCTCGCCGATCAGGAAATGCCCGATGTTGAGTTCGCGGACCTGCGGCAGCGCGGCCACCGGGCCCACCGTGTCGTAGGTCAGGCCATGCCCGGCATGGACCTCGAGCCCGAGATCGTGGGCGAAGGCCGCCATGTCGGTCAGCGCCGCCAGTTCCGCGTCGCGGGCGGCGAAATCGCCCTCGGCATGGGCGTCGCAATAGGCCCCGGTGTGCAGTTCGATGACCTGCGCGCCGATCCGGTGGGCGGCCTCGATCTGCCGGCGGTCGGCGGCGATGAAGATCGACACCCGGCAGCCCGCCTCGCGCAGCGGGGCGATGAAGTGGGCGAGGCGGTTTTCCTCGCGGGCGACTTCCAGCCCGCCCTCGGTGGTGCGCTCCTCGCGCTTCTCGGGGACGATGCAGACCGCGTGCGGCTTGTGGCGCAGGGCGATGGCCTGCATCTCGGGGGTGGCGGCCATCTCGAAGTTGAGCGGCCGGGTCAGCGCGGCCATCAGCGCCTCGATGTCGGCGTCCGAGATGTGCCGGCGGTCCTCGCGCAGGTGCGCGGTGATGCCGTCGGCGCCGGCCTCCTCGGCGAGCTTCGCGGCGCGCACCGGGTCCGGCGTGGCGCCGCCGCGGGCGTTGCGGACGGTCGCCACGTGGTCGATGTTCACGCCGAGGCGCAGTCTGTCGTCAGCCATCGTGTCCTCCGAATCGTTGCCCGACCCTAGCCCTGTCCCGACCCGTCCGCCACGTCGCCGGCCGACTGACGCAGCTTGGCCAGCTTGGCCTTCAGCCGCGCCTTGCGGCGGTTCTGGTAGGCCCGGACGATCGGCAGGGCGGCGTAGTAGCAGGCCGAGGCGGCGACGATCCCCGGCACGATGCCGCCGACCATGTAGGGAAAGAACACCTCGTCGTAGAAGGTGAACAGCCGGTCCCAATGGGTTTCGCGCGGGGTGAACAGCGCGGTGAGGTTCCACCACAGGTCGCTGCCGGCGCCGGCGAACTTCGACAGCAGCCCCTCCTCGAAGCCCGCCGCCGGCCGGGTGCCCAGCAGCCAGTGGCCGGTCTGCAGCGCGGCCACGCCGATCGGCACGTAGGTCAGCGGGTTGCCGAAGAAGGTGGACAGCATCGCCGCGAGGATGTTGCCCCGCATCAGCATGGCCAGCAGCGCGGCGACGACGAAATGGAACCCGTAGAACGGGGTGAAGGTGGTGAACACGCCGGCCCAGATGCCGCGGCAGATCTTCTCGGGGGTGTCGGGCAGCCGGCGGACCCGGTGCTTGACGTAGGTCGCGGCCCGGGCCCAGCCGCCGCGCGGCCAGAGGACCTCGGCCAGCATGCGCCAGACCGGCCTGCGATCCCTGCGCTTGAACACCAAACCGTCAGCCTTCCTTTTCCAGCGCCCGCTCGCTCCCGCGCCGCGCCGCGACCGCGCTCGCCCGGCCCGGGTCGCGGTGCCGGCCGATGCTGGCGACGTTGCTGTCCGCCTCCAGCGCGGTCATCACCCGGTGCAGGTGTTCCGCGTCGCGCAGGTCCACGTCCATCAGCAGCCGGTAGTAATCCGGCTTCCGGTCGATGAACTTGAGGTCGGAGATGTTGGCGTTCTGCTCGCCGATCAGGGTGCAGATCCGGCCCAGCACGCCGGCGTCGTTGGTGATCGACAGGTCGAGCGTGACGGTGTTGACCGCCGGGTGGGTGCCCTCGTGCCAGTGCAGGTCGACCCAGCGTTCCGGCTGGTCCTCGTATTCGGCCAGCACGTCGCAGTCGATGGCGTGGACCACCACGCCCTCGCCGCGGAAGGTGATCCCGACGATCCGTTCGCCGGGCACCGGCTGGCAGCACGGCGCGCGGCGGTGCGAACGGCCGGGGGCGAGGCCGATGACCGCCCGGCGCTGGTCGATCTCCTCGCCGGACTGGTCGGCCAGTTCCGGGTAGATCGCCCGCACCACGTCGCGCGAGGTCAGTTCGGCCGAGCCGAGCAGCGCCAGCAGGTCGTCCTTGTCGTCGAGCGCCAGCGCCTTGGCGGCGGTGCGCAGCGCCTTGTCGCTGGCCCGCTTGCCCCGCGCCTCGAAGGCGACGCGGGCCAGTTCGTGCCCCAGCCGGATGAACCGCTCGCGGTCCTCCTCGCGCAGCGCCCGGCGGATCGCGGTCTTGGCCCGGCCGGTCACCGCGATGTCGATCCAGGTAGCCTGCGGCGACTGGCCCTCGGCGGTGATGATGTCGACCGACTGGCCGTTCTTCAGCCGGGTCCACAGCGGCACCCGCATCCCGTCCACCTTGGCGCCGACGCAGGCATGGCCGATCCGGGTGTGGATGGCATAGGCAAAGTCGATCGGGGTGGCGCCGCGCGGCAGCTTGATGACGTCGCCCTTCGGGGTGAAGCAGAACACCTGGTCGGTGTACATCTCGAGCCGGACCGCCTCGAGGAACTCGTCGTGGTCGTGCTCCTCGTCCAGCCGCTCGGTCAGCTGCGCGATCCAGCGCGCGGGATCCACGGCGAAGCGGTTCTCGACCCGCTCGCCGTCGCGGTAGGACCAGTGCGCGGCGACCCCGGTCTCGGCCACCTCGTGCATCTCCTGAGTGCGGATCTGCACCTCGACCCGCTTGCCGTCGCGGCCCGAGACGGTGGTGTGGATGCTGCGGTAGCCGTTCGACTTCGGCTGGCTGATGTAGTCCTTGAACCGGCCCGGCACCGCCCGCCAGCGCTGGTGGATCGCGCCCAGCACCCGGTAGCAGTCGGCCTCGGACCCGGTGATGACCCGGAAGCCGTAGATGTCGGACAGCCGCGAGAAGCCCTGGTCCTTCTCCTGCATCTTGCGCCAGATCGAGTAGGGCTTCTTGGCCCGGCCGAGCACCTCGGCCACGATCCCGGCCTTGTCGAGTTCGTGGCGCATGTCGACGGTGATCTTCTCGACCACGTCGCCGGTCTCGCGCTGCAGGGTGATGAAGCGGCGGATGATCGAGTTGCGGGCCTCGGGGTTGAGCACCCGGAAGGCGAGGTCCTCGAGTTCCTCGCGCATCCACTGCATCCCCATCCGGCCGGCCAGCGGGGCGTAGATGTCCATCGTCTCGCGGGCCTTCTGGGCCTGCTTCTCGGGCGACATCGACTTGATCGTCCGCATGTTGTGCAGCCGGTCGGCCAGCTTGACCAGCGTCACCCGCAGGTCGCGGGAGGTGGCCATGAAAAGCTTGCGGAAATTCTCGGCCTGCCGGGTCTCGGTCGACGAGAGCTGCAGGTTGGTGAGCTTCGTCACCCCGTCGACCAGTTCAGCGATCTCGCGGCCGAAGCGCCTCTCGATCTCGGCGAAACTGGCCTTGGTGTCCTCGATGGTGTCGTGCAGCAGGGCGGTGACGATGGTGGCATCGTCCATCTGCTGCTCGGCCAGAAGCTGCGCCACCGCGACCGGGTGGGTGAAGTAGGGCTCGCCCGACCGGCGGAACTGGCCCTCGTGCATCTGGCGGCCGAATTCGTAGGCCGCCTCGATCAGCTCGCTGTTGGATCGGGGGTTGTAACTGCGGACGCGGGCGGCGAGGTCGTCGACTGCGATCATCCGTGGCGCCTGCTCACAGCGGGCTTAGCGGGGCCCCTGTGCCTCCATCAGCGCCCGAAGCAGCTTTTCCTCGCTCAGGTCGTCATCGGCGGGGCGGTCGCGCTCGGGCTCGGCGCCCATGAGAAGCGCCATCGCGTCCTCTTCGGGCTCGTCGACCTCGATCTGGGTCTGGTGGCTTTCGATCATCCGCTCGCGCAGGTCGTCGGCCTGCTGAGTTTCCTCGGCGATCTCGCGCAGCGACACGACCGGGTTCTTGTCGTTGTCGCGGTCGATGGTGATCGGCGCGCCGGACGAGATTTCGCGGGCGCGATGCGCGGCGAGCAGGACGAGCTCGAACCGGTTCGGAACCTTGTCGACGCAATCTTCTACGGTCACACGGGCCATGCGGGCGGTCTCCTGCGGCGCTGGGAAAGCGTCCAAATAGGCCGATGCGGCCGAAAAGACAAGTCGAAAACGGAGGCTCAGGCGTGCCGGGCGGCGGCGTCCAGCGGGCGCACCGCGGCGCGGTCCCCGGCGGGCAGGGCGGCCAGCATCCCGGCCACCGTGACGCCGAGGACCGGGTGCCGCCAGTCCGGCGCGATCTCGGCCAGCGGGACGAGCACGAAGGCCCTGTCCTGCATCCGCGGGTGGGGCAGGATCAGGCGTTCCGGCGCCGCCTGCGCCTGTTGCGCGGGGTCGAGCCCGCGCCAGCGGTCCTGCGTCGCCCGGTCGGGCAGCACCCGGTCGTCCCAGGCGATCAGGTCGAGATCGAGACTGCGGCTGGCCCAGCGCTGCCGCCGCTCGCGGCCGAATTCCGCCTCCACCGCGTGCAGCGCGGCGAGCAGGCCGGCGGGACCGTCCGGCCCGGCGTCCGCGTCCACCGCGACGGCGAAGGCGGCGTTGACGTAATCCGGCCCGGCCCCGGCCGGAACGCAGGGCGTGGCGAACAGCCGGCTGCGCGCCACGACCGGCCAGCCCGCCGCCGCCACCGCGTCGATCCCGGCCCGGACGGCGGCCTCCGGCGGCCCCGCCGACGACGGCATGTTGGCCCCTGCGGCAATCAAAGCGATGTTGCGCTTTTGTGTCATGCGGTTAACTTGCCTTGTGTTACATAACCATTAAATTGTGGTCCGCCTCGCCCGCAGGTGCACTCGCCGTAACGGGCTGGCGCAGGGGCAACGAAAGGATATTTGAGATGTTCTACCGTGACGAGCGGCTCGCTCTGTTCATTGACGGGTCCAACCTCTACGCCGCCGCCAAGGCGCTCGGGTTCGATATCGACTACAAGCTGCTGCGGCAGGAATTCATGCGCCGGGGCAAGCTGCTGCGGGCCTTCTACTACACCGCGCTGCTGGAGAACGACGACTATTCGCCGATCCGGCCGCTGGTGGATTGGCTGCACTACAACGGCTTCTCGATGGTGACCAAGCCGGCCAAGGAATACACCGACAGCCAGGGCCGCCGGAAGGTCAAGGGCAACATGGACATCGAGCTGACCGTGGACGCGATGGAGATCGCCGCCCATGTCGATCACATCGTCCTGTTTTCGGGCGACGGCGATTTCCGGCCGCTGGTCGAGGCGCTGCAGCGCAAGGGCGTCCGGGTGTCGGTGGTCTCGACGATCCGCAGCCAGCCGCCGATGATCGCCGACGAACTGCGCCGGCAGGCCGACAACTTCATCGAGCTGGACGAACTGCGCGAGGTGATCGGCCGCCCGCCGCGCGAACAGCGCGACGGCGACATCCGCCCGGCACCGGCCGCGGCCGAACGCGAGAGCACCGACTGACACCGCGCTTTCCGGCGGCGCCGCGCACTGGACGGCGCCGCCCGATCCGCCTAGGTCTGGGCGCATGACGGACCTCCCCCCCCTGACCCTCTACCTCGCCGCCCCGCGCGGCTTCTGCGCCGGCGTCGACCGGGCGATCAAGATCGTCGAGATGGCGCTGCAGAAATGGGGCGCCCCGGTCTATGTCCGCCACGAGATCGTGCACAACCGCTTCGTCGTCGACGACCTGCGCGCCAGGGGCGCGGTCTTCGTCGAGGAGCTCGACGAGTGCCCCGACGACCGGCCGGTGATCTTCTCCGCCCACGGGGTGCCGAAATCGGTCCCGGCGGCGGCGGCGGCGCGCCGGATGCTCTACGTCGACGCGACCTGCCCGCTGGTGTCGAAGGTCCACATCGAGGCCGCCCGGCACCACGAGAACGGCCTGCAGATGATCATGATCGGCCATGCCGGCCACCCCGAGACCGAGGGCACCATGGGCCAGCTGCCCGCGGGCGAGGTGCTGCTGGTCGAGACGGTGGCGGACGTGGCCAGCGTCGAGGTCCGCGACCCGGAGCGGCTCGCCTTCGTCACCCAGACCACCCTCAGCGTGGACGACACCGCCGACATCGTCGCCGCCCTCAAGGCCCGGTTCCCGGCCATCGTCGGCCCGCACAAGGAAGACATCTGCTACGCCACCACCAACCGGCAGGAGGCGGTGAAGGCCGCCGCCCCGAAGGCCGACGCGCTGCTGGTGGTGGGGGCGCCGAACTCGTCGAACTCGAAGCGGCTGGTCGAGGTCGGCCGCCGCGCCGGCTGCGCCTATGCCCAGCTGGTGCAGCGCGCCGCCGACATCGACTGGCGGGCGCTGGACGGGATCGGGTCGCTGGCGCTGACCGCCGGGGCCTCGGCCCCCGACGTTCTCATCGAGGAGGTGATCGACGCCTTCCGCGCCCGCTACGCCGTGACCGTCGAAGTGGTCGAGACCGCGGTGGAGAACGTCGAGTTCAAGGTGCCGCGGGTGCTGCGCGAACCGGCCTGATCAGGCCCCGCCGGGCAGCGGCGCCCTTTCATCGACCAGCCCTTCCCGGCGCAGATCCGTCCAGAACCCGGCCGGGATCGGGGTCTCCATCCAGCCGACGATCTGGCGCAGCTCGTCCTCGCTGCGCGGCCCCGGGATGACCGAGGTGACGATCGGGTGGCCCAGCGGAAACTGCAGGGCCGCCGCCCCGAGCGGGACGCCATGCGCGTCGGCGAGGGCGGCGAGGGCCGCGGTCTTCGCCCGGATATCGGGCGGCGCCTTGGCGTAGTTCCAGGTGTCCCGCCCGGCGAGGATGCCCGAATTGAACGGCCCGCCGCAGATGATCGTCGTGCCCGCCGCGGCGCAGGCCGGGAACAGGGTGTCGAGCGGGGTCTGCTCCAGCAGGGTATAGCGCCCGGCCAGCAGGAACACGTCCCAGTCGCCGATCTCCAGCGCCGCGGCGCAGGCGGCGTTCTCGTTCACGCCGATCCCGATGGCGCGAACGGCGCCCGACCGGCGCAACTCGTCCATCGCCTGGTAGCCGCCGGAGGCGAGGTCGGCGAAGTGGCGGGCATTGGCGGCGCCGTGGGTCATCTCGCCGATGTCGTGGACCAGGAGGATGTCGATCCGGTCGAGCCCCAGCCGCTGCAGGCTGTCCTCGTAGGCCCGCAGGATCGCGTCGTGGCCGTAGTCGTAGACCACGTGGAAGGGCAGCGGGTCGACCATGCCGAATTCGGCCGGATCGGACACCGGGCCGGGCCGCAGCAGCCGGCCCACCTTGTCCGACAGGACATAGTCCGTGCCGCGCAGCACGTCGCCCATCACCCGTTCGGACCGCCCGAAGCCGTACCAGGGCGCGGTGTCGAAATAGCCGATGCCGGCGTCCCGCGCGGCGCGCACGATTCCCGCGGCCTCGGCATCGGTCAGGTCCGCGAAGTTGCCGCCCAGCGGGGCGCCGCCCAGCCCGAGCGTGCCGATCATCAAGCCCGTTCGGCCAACCTCGCGCCGGTCCATGTCCGCCCCCCCTTGGCATTGCGGGACGACCCTAGCCGGAAACGCGGCGGATGCCAGCCGTCCGGCGCATGCGCACCCGCGCCCCGCGCGGACCGCTGCGGTCCGGCGGGAGGCGGGGCGGGGCGGGCGCTGCCCGCTGGTCCTGCCGCGGACCCGGTCCGGAACGAGTCGATGATCGGCGCCGTGCCCCTTGCCGGGGCAAACCGGCCCCCGCGGCGTCACCCCGCCGGAACGATGCGCGCCCCGGTCATGTCACGGTCCGGGGCGGATCGGTCGGGCGGGACCCCGCAGGCGCCCGCGCGTGCCATCCTCGGCGCTGCGGCACGGGGGAAGGTGCCGCCCGACCCATGCCATCGGCCTGCCGGACCGCGGGGTGGCCCCGGGCCAGACCTTCCGGCCCCGGGCACCGGCGTCGTCTACACGCTCGCGCCGGCGCATGGGCAGGGCCGGGGGGCGGCGCTTCGGGCGGCGCCGGGCTGCACCGTCGGGATCGTGCCGCACCTGCCCGCCGCGATCCCCGGCCTGTCCGCTGTCCTGCACTCCCCGGCGCCGCCATTGCCCGGCGCGGGGCGCTCGTCACCTTCCTGAACCCGAAGCTGTCGATCTTCGTCCTCGCGCTGCCGCCGCCCGTCCCGTCGAGCGATCCGGCGACCGCGACCGCCGAAATGGCGGGGCCCGGAAGCGTGGTCATGGCGATGACCTTCGGGGTTTCTGCCTCCACGGCCTGTGCGCCGCCGCGGTGCGGGACCGGCCGGCGGCCTCGGCCCGGATCATGGCCTGGCCGAACCGGGCCTGCGCCGCGGTCTTCGGCGCGCTCGCGCTGCGGCTCGCCCACGAATGGCCGTGACCCCTTGCTGGCGCTGCCGGACCGGCGCACCGGCCCCGGCGCTGCGGGCGGCAGCGTGAGGTGGGTCTCGACCCACCGCCCCCGACCCTTGCCATTCGGCGCCCGACCGCCCATTGATCCGGCATGACCCCGGTGCCCCGATCCGCCCAGCTTCTCACCGCCCTCGGCGCCCTGCCCTTCGTCTGGGGGGCCTTCTCGACCCTCAACCCGGTGCTGAACGGGATGGTCTCGGGCGGGCTCGGGCCGCGATTCGTCGGACCCTATATCGGGCTGTTCTACGGCTCGGTGATCCTCAGCTTCATGTCCGGGGTGCTCTGGGGCTTCGCCACCAGGGCCTCCGGCGGGCAGGCCGCGACCGGCTATGCGCTGTCGGTGCTGCCGGCGCTCTGGGCGTTCTTCATGACCGGCGGCGGGCCGGTGACGGCGGCGGGCAACCTGATCGCGGGGTTCCTCGCGGTGCTGCTGCTCGACTGGTTCTTCTGGCGCTGGCGGCTGGCGCCGGACTGGTGGATGCGGCTGCGGGTGCCGGTCACGATCGTGGTCGTGATCAGCCTCGCCGTGATCCTGCTGTGATCCGGCGCACGGCGGCGGCGGGCGCGCGGGGCCGGCGGCGCGCGGGGCCGGCGGCCCCCTGCATCGGCCGCCCGGCGGAGCGCTGCGCCCATGGCTGAGCTCTACGCCTTCACCGACGGCGCCTGTTCCGGCAACCCCGGGCCCGGCGGCTGGGGCGTGCTGCTGCAGGCCCGCGACGGCGACGCGGTGATCAGGGAGCGCGAACTGAGCGGCGGCTCGCCCGAGACCACCAACAACCGGATGGAACTGATGGCGGCGATCACGGCGCTCGAGACCCTCGACCGGCCCAGCGCCCTCACCCTGGTCACCGACAGCGCCTACGTGAAGGACGGGCTGACCAGGTGGATCCACGGCTGGAAGCGCAACGGCTGGAAGACCGCCGCGAAGAAGCCGGTGAAGAACGCCGAGCTGTGGCAGCGGCTCGACGCCGCCGCCGCCCGCCACGACGTGACCTGGCGATGGGTCAAGGGCCATGCCGGGCACCCCGAGAACGAGCGCGCCGACGAACTCGCCCGCGCCGGGATGGCGCCCTACAAGCCCGGCGCGAAGGACGGCGCCTGATGCGCGCCGTGGCCTGCCCGGTGGCGCTGCACCCCGACGGCATGCCGCGCCGGGTGCCGGTGTTCGACCATCCGCTGGCCGGGGCGCGACTGGTCCGGGGCGTCCTGCGGGACGGCGAGGCGCCGGAGCGGGCCGCCGCGCGCGAGCTCTACGAGGCAAGCGGCCTCGAAACCCGCGCCGCCCTGCCGCTCGGCACCTCCGACGCGATCACGCCGGGCACCCGCTGGCACTTTGCCCTGTGCCGGGTCGCGCCGCCGGTCCGCGCCGCCTGGCAGCACGCCGCCCCGGACGATGGCGGGCACCTGTTGCGGTTCCGCTGGCACGCCCTCGACGACCTGCCGCCCGACGGGATGGACCCGGCCCATGCCCGGGCGCTCGACTGGATGCGCGAGGCGCTGGCATGACGGTGCTGACCGCGCTCGACTACGCCTCGGTCCTGGTCTTCGCCCTGTCGGGGTCGCTCGCCGCCTCGCGGGCCCAGCTCGACCTCGTGGGATTCGCCTTCCTCGCCTCGCTGACCGCGCTGGGCGGCGGCACGGTGCGGGACCTTCTGCTCGACCGCAACCCGGTGTTC
Organism: Paracoccaceae bacterium; assembly: GCA_041628615.1. GTDB lineage: Bacteria > Pseudomonadota > Alphaproteobacteria > Rhodobacterales > Rhodobacteraceae > JAMWZF01. Next base: position 20,799 of record JBFKOW010000038.1, read on the forward strand.
TGGATCGCCGATCCGGCGCCGCTGGCGATCGCCTGCGGCGCGGCGGTGCTGGTGTTCTTCACCGCCCACCTGCTCGAAAGCCGGCACACGGTGCTGACCTGGCTCGACGCGCTGGCGCTGCCGATCGCGGTGGCCGCCGGGGTGCGGGCGGCGACCGAGACCGGGCAGACCGTGCCCATCGTCCTGCTGATGGGGATCGCCACCGGCTGTTTCGGCGGGCTGCTGCGGGACATCGTGTCGAACGAGGTGCCGCTGCTGATCCGGCCGGGCAAGCTCTACGTCACCGCCGCGCTGGCGGGCGGCGCGGCGGCGCTCGGGGCCAAGGCGCTGTGGGGGTCCGAGACGCTGGCGCTGGCAGCCTGCATCGGGGTCTGCTTCGCGCTGCGGGCCGGGTCGCTGCTCTATGGCTGGCGGCTGCCGGTCTACAAGCCGCGGCCGCCGCGCCGCTAGCCGCCCAGCACCGTTCCCGGGCCGATCCGCGCGCCGCGCAGGAAGGCGGCGGCGTCCATCCGCGGCTTGCCCTCGGGCTGGACCTCGGTGATCTCGACCGCGCCGGTGCCGCAGGCCACGGTCAGCCCGTCGAGCACGGTGCCGGGCGCCGCCGCCCCGGTGCCCAGCCGCGACCGCAGCAGCCTGACCCGCCGCCCGAGGATCGTGGTCCAGGCGCCGGGAAAGGGCGACAGGCCGCGGATCTGCCGGTCCACCTCGGCGGCGGGCCGGGTCCAGTCCACCGCCGCCTCGGCCTTGTCGATCTTGGCGGCGTAGGTGACGCCGTCCTCCGGCTGCGGTTCGGGCGCGAGGTTCGGCAGGTCGGCCAGCACCCCGACCAGACACGCCGCCCCCAGCGCGGCGAGCCGGTCGTGCAGGTCGCCGGTGGTGTCCTCGGGCCCGATCGGCAGCGCCCGCCGCGCCAGCACCGGCCCGGTATCGAGCCCCGCCTCCATCTGCATGATGCAGACGCCGGTCTCGGCGTCGCCGGCCATCACCGCGCGGTGGATCGGCGCCGCCCCGCGCCAGCGCGGCAGCAGCGAGGCGTGGATGTTGAGACAGCCGAGGCGGGGCGCGTCGAGCACCGCCCGCGGCAGGATCAGCCCGTAGGCCGCCACCGCCGCCACGTCGGCCCCCAGCGCCGCGAAGTCCGCCTGCGCCTCGGCCCCCTTCAGCGACACCGGGTGGCGCACCGGCAGGCCCAGCGCCTCGGCCAGGGCCTGCACCGGGGTCGGGCGGTCCTTCTTGCCCCGGCCCGCCGGGCGCGGCGGCTGGCAGTAGACGCAGGCGATCTCGTGACCGGCGGCGACCAGCGCGTCGAGCGCGGGCACGGCGAAGTCCGGCGATCCCATGAACACGACGCGCATCCGGTCTCCTTTCGCGGCCTAGCCGGCGGCCTTGCGGGCGCGGGCCAGCAGCCGGTCGCGCCTGAGCCGGGACAGCCGGTGGAAATACATCCGCCCGGCGAGGTGGTCGATCTGGTGCTGCACCGAGGTGGCCCAGAGCCCGTCGAAGGCGCGCTCCTCCTC
>JBFKOW010000039.1:0-22077 GCA_041628615.1 Paracoccaceae bacterium
CTGATGGGCAAGCCCGGGCTCGACGGCCACTCCAACGGCGCCGAGCAGATCGCCGCCCGCGCCCGCGATTGCGGCATGGACATCACCTACGAAGGCATCCGGCTCACCCCCGACGAGATCGTCGCCGCCGTCGGGCGCGACGAGCCCCACGTGCTCGGTCTCTCGATCCTGTCGGGCAGCCACATCGCGCTGGTCTCCGAGGTGATGGAGAAACTGCGCGCCGCCGGACTCGGCCATGTCCCGGTCGTCGCCGGCGGGATCATTCCCGAGGACGACGCGGACCGGCTGCGGGCCCTCGGGGTGGCGCAGGTCTATACGCCCAAGGATTTCGAACTGAACCGGATCATGGCCGATATCGTCACGCTCGCCGATCCGGCACGGGTCGCTGCGGAATAGCCCTCAGGGCCGCCGCGACCATCGGCGGAAATCCGACCTTTCCGAAAGTGCAATTTGCAACCTGCCCGGAAACGGAATAGGGGGCAATTGTGAATTGTTGCGAATTGACAGTTTCAAGACAAACGATGGACAGGATCGGACAAACCACATGAAGACGGCAGACCTCAACAAGATGTCGCGGAAAGAACTCGTGAAACTCAGGCAGCAGGTCGACAAGCAGATCGAGAAGATCGAAAGCCTCGACAAGAAGGCCGCGCTCGACGCCGCCGAAAAGGCTGCCCGGCAGCACGGCTTTTCCCTCGCCGACCTGACCGGCGGCGCTCCCGCCCCGGCCAAGGGCCGCGCCAGGAAGGCAAAGGCCGCCGGAACGGTGAATCCGCCGAAATACCGCAATCCCGAGAATCCCAAGCAGACCTGGACCGGAAAGGGCCGCCGCCCGGAATGGATCAAGGCCGCCCAGGACAAGGGCGTCGACATCGAAACGATGGCGATCTGACGAGTCGGCGGCCATGACGGTTCACATTGGCGCGAAACCGGGCGAGATCGCCGAAACGGTGCTCATGCCCGGCGATCCCTACCGGGCGAAATGGGCCGCCGAGACCTTTCTCGACGGCGCCGAACTGGTGAACCAGGTGCGCGGGATGCTGGGCTTCACCGGCACCTGGCGCGGCCACCGCGTCACCATCCAGGGCAGCGGCATGGGCATGCCGTCGATGTCGATCTACGCCAACGAACTGATCCGGGACTACGGGGCGCAGACCCTGATCCGGATCGGCTCCTGCGGCGGGATGCAGGACCGGGTGGCGATCCGGGACGTGGTTCTGGCGATGACGGCGTCGAGCCTGTCGACCCCGTCGCGCGGCCTGTTCCGGGAACTGAACTTCGCGCCCTGCGCCGACTACGGCCTGCTCTCGGCCGCGGCCGGGGCGGCGGCGGACCTCGGCGTCACCGCCCATGTCGGCGGCATCTACTCGTCGGACGTGTTCTACGACGAACGGCCGGACCTGAACGAGCAGATGGAGCGGCACGGCATCCTCGGGGTCGAGATGGAGGCCGCCGAACTCTACATCCTCGCCGCCCGCTACGGGCGGCGGGCGCTGGCGGTGCTCACCGTCTCCGACCACCTCAAGACCGGCGAGGCGCTGCCCGCCGCGGACCGCGAACGCAGCTTCGGCGACATGGTCGAGATCGCGCTACGGGCCGCCTTCGCCTGACGCCGGCGCGCCGGTGCCGTGGCTCCTGTCGTAGGGGTTCGGCGCCGGCGCGGTCCAGCCCGCGGGCACCGGCCCCTGCCAGACCTCCATCAGCAGCGGATGGCAGGGCGCGGCGTCCGACGAATGCTCCGCCCCGCAATCGCCGCCCGGACAGGCCGACAGCACCGCCAGCAGCGGCTGCTCGGCGAACAGGGTCAGGCGGTCGCCGGGGCGCACCGGCGAGGCCTTCATGAAATACTGGCCGGTGTCGCGGGTGAAGCCGGTGCACATGAACACGTTCAGCACGTCGTGAACCAGCGCCTCGGCCCCGGCCAGCGGCAGCCCGGCATGGGCGGCCAACGCGCGGGTCAGGTTCGAATGACAGCAATGGTGGTAGTCGGCGCCGCCCAGCAGCCGGGCTGTGTAGGGATCGCAGCGGGTGCCGATCACGTCATGGACCGACGCGCCGTCGGCGTCGATGCCGTACCAGGACAGGCTGTCCTCGATCACGCTGGCCAGCGGGCGCAGCCACGGGAAACAGGACCACAGCCGGTCGCCCACGGTGACATGGGTGCCGTGCAGGGCGCGGGTCTTGCCGGAATAGAAGCGCTCGGACAGCGCGCCGGCGCGGAACAGGTTCAGGTCGCCGACCTGCGGGCCCTCCACGCTGACGATCCGGAGGAACGCCGCCTCCGGGACCTCGATGCAGGCCGCCTCACGCGGCGGGACCACCACCTCGGCCACCTTGCGGGCGGCGGACAGGGCATCGGCACAGGCGGCCAGCGGCACCGGCGGCAGGGTGTCGGGCGGATAGCAGATCACCGGCCTTGCGGCGCGGCGGAGGGCGGCGTCTTCGGGCTCCATGGCCCGATAGAACGGGGGCCGGGGGGCGCGCGCAAGCCCCGCCTTCTTCGGACCCCAAATATCCCCGCCGGAGGCTCCGGACCGGGCCGCTAGTCCGGCGGCCCGCGGCGACGGCGCCGTCCGGTCAGCCAGCGCCACAGCGGCAGCACGTCGAGCCCCGCCACCGCGACGCCCAGCGGGATCATCCAGAAGCCGAGAACCGGCAGGAAGCCGAACGCGCCGCCCGCGACAAGGCAGAGACCCAGCAGCAGGCGCAGGCCCGGCGGCACGGTCCGGCGGATGCGGACCAGCCATTCCCGCGCCCGGCGCCGGGCGGCGCGCCAGCGGCCGGACATCGCCGGGTCAGACGACGCGTTCGACCATCATCCGCTTGATGTGGGCGATCGCCTTGGCCGGGTTGAGCCCCTTGGGACAGGTCTTGGCGCAGTTCATGATCGTGTGGCAGCGATACAGCTTGAACGGGTCCTCGAGCTGGTCCAGCCGCTCGCCGGTCGCCTCGTCGCGCGAATCGATGATCCAGCGATAGGCGTGCAGCAGCGCGGCGGGGCCGAGATAGCGGTCGCCGTTCCACCAGTAGGACGGGCACGAGGTCGAGCACGAGGCGCACATCACGCATTCGTAGAGACCGTCGAGCTTCTTGCGGTCCTCGATCGACTGCCGCCACTCCTTCTTGGGGCGGTTCGTGGTGGTCTCCAGCCACGGCATGATGCTGGCGTGCTGGGCGTAGAAATGGGTCAGGTCCGGGATCAGGTCCTTGATGACCGGCATGTGCGGCAGCGGGTAGATCGCGATGTCGCCGTCGATCTCGTCATGGCCGTAGATGCAGGCCAGGGTGTTGATCCCGCGGGACTTCACCCCGCCGATGTTCATCGCGCAGGAGCCGCAGATGCCCTCGCGGCAGGACCGACGGAAGGTCAGGGTCGGGTCGATCTCGTTCTTGATCTTGATGAGGATGTCGAGAACCATCGGACCGCAGGTGTCCATGTCCACGAAATAGGTATCGAGCCGCGGGTTCTCGCCGTCGTCGGGATTCCAGCGGTAGATCTTCACGGTGCGCAGGTTGGTCGCGCCGTCCGGCTTGGGCCAGGTCTTGCCGACCTTCATCCGGCTGTTCTTGGGCAGTCGCAGTTGAACCATGGGGGGCTCCTTCGCGGTCGGCGGATCAGGCCTGGTTGAGGCGGGCGGTGACGCAGGCCACGGTCTCGGTGCGGGCGAGGATGTCCGACACCAGCATCACGGTATCGTCGTCCGGCGCCCCGGCATTGGCAGCCGAGATGCGCGCCAGTTCGGCCTCACTGGCGTTCTCGACGATGCACTCGGTCAGGTCGGCGCCGGTCGGGCCGGGGACCTGCTGGGCCACGATCGGCGCCACCACGGCGCGGGCGGCGGCGGCGGAGGCCGGTCCGGTGATCTCGTCCACCCCCGGGGCGCAGCCGGTCAGGCCAAGCGCGGCGGCGGTCAGGGCAAGGGCGGTGAAGCGCATGTCGTCTCCTTCGGTCGGGTCAGCTCAGGTCGGGCGGCCGGATCGGCGGCGCGCCGGTCTTGTCGATCACGCAGGTCTCGTAGACCTCCAGCGGGTCGCGGCCGGCCAGCGCGTCGGCGCTGACCGAGATCTGCACCGAGGCGAAGGGGCCGTCCTCGGAACTGGCGCCCACCGCGATGCGGCTGCGCGGGCCCATCGCCTCGCGGGCGCGCTCCTCGCACTGGACCGCCGCCCGCTCCGGGCTCACCGGCGGCAGCGTGCAGCCGGCCAGCGCCGCCGCGGCGGCGATCGAGAGGATCGGCCGGGAGGCGGCGCCGCGGCGCATCAGTAGACCCGCGCCTTGGGCGCGATCTTCTTCAGGTCGATGCCGCCCTCGTTGTGGCTGGTCAGCGGGTCGAGATGGACGCCCCGGTAGCCGATATGCGGGGTCTTGCCGTCGAACCGGACAAGGCTGTGCTTGCGCCAGTTCTCGTCGTCGCGGTCGGGATGGTCCTCGTGAGCATGGGCGCCGCGGCTTTCCTTGCGCGCCTCGGCGGCGACGATGGTCGCGACCGCGTTGGGCATCAGGTTGGTCAGCTCGAGGGTCTCCATCAGGTCCGAGTTCCAGATCAGCGACCGGTCGGTGACCTTCAGGTCGTCCACCTTGGCGGCGACGGCCTCCATCTTCTTCACCCCCTCGGCGAGGGTCTTGTCGGTGCGGAACACCGCCGCGTCGGCCTGCATCGTCTTCTGCATCTCCAGCCGCAGGTCGGCGGTGGTCACTCCGCCCTGGGCGTGGCGCAGCCCGTCGAAGCGGGTCAGGGCCTTGTCGATGGCGCGGTCCGATGGGGTCGGGATCGCGCCCTCGCGGTCGACCACGTCGCCGGCCCGGATCGCCGCGGCGCGGCCGAAGACCACGAGGTCGATCAGCGAGTTGGAGCCCAGCCGGTTCGCGCCGTGGACACTGGCGCAGCCCGCCTCGCCCACCGCCATCAGGCCCGGAACCACCGCGTCCTCGTTGTCCTTCGTCGGGTTCAGCACCTCGCCCCAGTAGTTCGTCGGGATGCCGCCCATGTTGTAGTGCACCGTCGGCAGCACCGGGATCGGCTCCTTGGTGACGTCGACGCCGGCAAAGATCCGGGCGCTCTCGCTGATCCCGGGCAGGCGCTCGTGCAGGGTCTCGGGCGGCAGGTGGTTGAGGTGCAGGTGGATGTGATCGCCGTCCGGGCCGACGCCGCGGCCCTCGCGGATCTCGATGGTCATGCAGCGGCTGACCACGTCGCGGGAGGCGAGGTCCTTGTAGGTCGGCGCATAGCGCTCCATGAACCGCTCGCCTTCGGAGTTGGTCAGGTAGCCGCCTTCGCCCCGGGCGCCCTCGGTGATGAGGCATCCCGAGCCGTAGATCCCGGTGGGGTGGAACTGCACGAACTCCATGTCCTGCAGCGGCAGGCCGGCGCGGGCGACCATGCCGCCGCCGTCGCCGGTGCAGGTATGGGCGCTGGTGGCGCTGAAATAGGCGCGGCCGTAGCCGCCGGTGGCCAGCACCACCATCTTGGCGGCGAAGACGTGCATGGTGCCGTCCTCGAGCTTCCAGCACAGCACGCCCTCGCACTGGCCGTCCTCGCTCATCAGCAGGTCGATGGCGAAATACTCAATGAAGAACTCGGCCTGCTGCTTGAGGCTCTGGCCATAGAGCGTGTGCAGGATCGCGTGGCCGGTGCGGTCGGCGGCGGCGCAGGTGCGCTGCACCGGCGGGCCCTCGCCGAACTCGGTGGTGTGGCCGCCGAACGGGCGCTGGTAGATCTTGCCCTCCTCGGTGCGGCTGAACGGAACGCCGTAATGTTCGAGTTCGTAGACCGCCTTGGGCGCCTCGCGGGCGAGGTATTCCATCGCGTCGGTATCGCCGAGCCAGTCCGACCCCTTCACGGTGTCGTACATGTGCCACTGCCAGCTGTCCGGCCCCATGTTGCCGAGCGACGCGGCGATGCCGCCCTGCGCCGCGACGGTGTGCGACCGGGTCGGGAACACCTTGGAGATGCAGGCGGTGCGCAGGCCCTGCTCGGCCATGCCGAGGGTGGCGCGCAGCCCCGCGCCGCCGGCGCCGACCACCACCACGTCGTATTCGTGTTTCTCGTATTCGTAGGCGGCCATGTCAGCTCCTCACAGCGCGATGCGGGCGATGGCGAAGACCGCCGTGGCGGCGGCGGCGTAGCTCACGCAGGCCATCGCCACGATCAGGCCCTTGCGGACCAGCCCATGCGTATAATCCTCGATCAGAACCTGCACCCCGCTGCGGAAATGCAGCCAGCCGGTCAGCATCGTCAGGATGCCGACGATCGCCGGAAAGGGCCGGGCGTAGTAGGCCAGCGCGGCCTCGTAGGACATGCCCAGCGCGTGACCGAAGGTGAAGATGAACAGCGGCACGAGGATAAGCAGCGCCGCCGAGGACATCATCATCTGCCAGTGATGTTCGGTCCCGGTCTTGGCCGAGCCGAGGCCCACGGCGCGCTTGCGGTCGGTGACGAATGCCATGTCTCGGTTCTCCTCAGATCGCCAGCGCGGTCAGCACGGTCAGCACCACCGAGGCGCCGAGCGCGACCCAGGCGTATTTCTCGGACTGCTCGACCTCGAGCATGTAGCCGTTGTCCCAGATCAGGTGCCGCAGCCCGAACAGCAGGTGATACCACAGCGCCCAGAGGCTGCCGAACAGCACCAGGTCGCCGAACCACGACCGCAGGAAGCCGTCGGCGCGGGCAAAGGCCTCGGGGCCGGTGGCCAGCGCGATGAACCACCAGACCACCATCAGCCCGCCGAGGATCAGCGCGTTGCCGGTGATCCGGGTCAGGATCGACGACATCGAGGTCATCTGCGGGCGGTAGATGTCGAGGTGGGGCGACAGCGGGCGGTTGCCCCGGTTGACGTCGGCCATGATGTGTCCTTCCTCTCGGGCCTCTGCGGCCGGTCGGGCCTCTCGGGCGCCCGGCGGACCGCGCGGGCCTGCCGGTATCTCACCGTGTTGATAACCGTTTTTCCGGCCGTGTCACGGGATGCGGGCGGTTCGCGGGTGCGGATTCTTGACGCAACGGCCCTGTTTTCGCTAACTGTGATCACGTTTTCGCGGCGCGTGATCACATATCCGGCCCCGCGCGCCGCCGCGCTGTCGTGCCCGCTACCGTGCCCGACGGCCGTCCGGCGGCGGAGCGGCGCCGATCTGGTCGGCGACCTCGCGGATCAGCTTCTCGCGGATCCGGGCGGCGTATTGCTCGAACCCGCTGGCGGCGACGACGAAAGCGCCCTCGCCGTGGATCACGTTCTCCCAGAAATAGCCGCGCAGGTCGCGGTCGTCGGTCTCGATCACCACCGCGTTGACCACCACCCCGGCGGCGCGCAGCGCGGCGCGCATGGTCTCGGGCGGGCGGCCCTCGTTCGACACCCCGTCGCCCGAGATGTCGATCACCCGGCGGCGGCACTCCGGCACCGCGTCGAACAGCGCCACCGACACCGCCAGCGCCTCGCCTATCGCGGTGGAGAACTGCCACCAGACCCGCGGATCCGCGGCCGCTGCGGCGGCCAGCGCGCGGGCGTCCTCGTGGGTGTCGATCGCCATCCACGGCACCGTGACCTCCTGCCGCGAGGCGCCGGTCCACTGCATCACCGCGACCCGCGCGCGGGACCGCACCAGCGCCTCGGCCACCACCGAATCCGCCAGCGCCCGGGCCAGCCCGTCGCGCTGGATCGCGTATTCGGTCGGGTCCACCGACCCGGACACGTCGATGGCGAGGATCAGGGCAAGGTCGCAGGCCCGCGCCGGGGCTGTCCCGATCAGGCCGCAGGCGGACGCCAGCGCGAGGATCAGGCAACGGACCGGGCGGGCGGAAACGCGGCGCATGGCCCGAGCCTACCGCCGAATCCCCGCCCCGCGACTCAAAAAACGGCGATGCGGCGGCGCGCCCTTCCGCCCCGCCCGGCGCCGGTGTAGGCAGCGGCATGGCGAAGACCGACAAACCCACCCGGCAACAGGTGTTCACCCTGCTCGTCCATGCCGGGCGGGCGCCGGGCGACGACCTGCCCGACTGGGCCACCGGGGCGGAACTGCTGTGCTACGCCGCCGGCGTGGACGAGGCCGAGGCGGTGCGCGAGACGGTCGCCGTGCTCCGCCGGGCCGGGCTCGCGCCGCTAGACGTGACCGGCTACGGCTCGCGCGACGAACGGCTGGCCGAGGGCCATGACATCGACGCCGAGGAACGGGACCTGATGGACCGGGCCGCGGCCGAGAACGCGGTGATCGTGGCGCAACTGACCCCGGTGAAGGACGACCCCGCCTGACGCGCTTCGCCGGCGCGGGCCGGAGCCTCAGCAGACATGCGCGAGGGTCAGCGCCTCGTAGCGCCGCAGCAGCGGCAGCGGACAGGGCGCGTGGTCGGGCGACAGGGCGTCCGGCAGGTCTCCCAGCACCGACACCGCCCGCGCCTCCGGGTCCCGCAGCAGGCCGCCCGGGGTGAAGCTGCGCACCGCGCAGCCCTCGGCGAGGATCGCCGCCGGCCGGTCCAGCAGGACCTGCCAGTAGGTCCGGGTCCGCACATCCCGCAGCGGCAGCACCGACCGCCCGTCGCACAGGTGGCCCGCCGCCGCGCTCACGGTCTCGACCCCGAACTGGTATTCCACGTCCGACCCCGCCAGCAGCAGCCGCTGGTGCCGGGCGACGACGATGTCGCGCTGCAGGCCGTAGAACGGCGCGCGCAGCCGCATCGGGGCGAGCCGGCCCCGCGCCGGGACCTCGACCCCGCCGGCCCAGAGGACCCGGGCCATCCCGCCGTCGGCGCAGCGCAGCCAGGCGCCCGGCCGTACCGCGTCCAGCCGGCAGAGACCGCCGTCCGCAAGGCTCAGCCGGGCCGCCCCGTCGAGCCCCGGCATCGGGCCGACCGGCGCCAGGTGATCGGCCAGCGCCAGCCATGACAGCCCGTGCCCGTGCCGCACCCCGTCGCCGCCGGTCATCAGCCGTCTCGCGTCGCGCAGGCCCAGCGGCATCGGCCCCGGCACCCCGGCCTGCCACAGCCGGCCGGTATCCGGGTCGTAGAGGCTGAGCCGGCCGCAGCGGGCCGGGGCGTCCCAGCCATAGGTGACGCGCAGCGCGGCGGCGGGCGCGGTCAGCCCGGCGGCGAGCCGCCCCGCCACCACCCGGGCGCCGACCCGGTGGCGCAGGGTCAGCACCCCGCCGGCGGCGACGAACAGCGAAAGCCGGACCGGCCACGGCGCCTCGGCGGCGTAGTGGACCAGCGGCACCGCCGGTCCGCCGGGGATGAAATCGATCTCGAGCTGCAGGGTTCCGGCGGCCAGCAGGCCCTCGGCCGGATGCGGGTCGCGGCGGCAGGGCTGCGGCGGCGCGTCGAGCCCGGCGGGGCGGAACGCCGCGCCCTCGGCATCGCGCAGGCCGATCCAGGTCATGCCCAGGGGCCCCGGTCAACGACGAACCCGAGCCGTCTGCGATCAGCACTCATCGGCACCCACCCTCCGCAGGGGGGACACCTCGACGACGGCGCACCAGCACAGCGCACATTTCCGCGGATCACTGCCCGCCGTTACTCTATATCTTGTGGTCACTGCCCGTGCCCACGGCTCATTTCGAGCTTCTGGTGGATGCCCTGCCTCGGGTCCCTTCTTGTTAACCTTGGTTAACGCGAAATCGGCCCAGCTGTCAGCGGTTTGATGCCGCCGCCCGTCGCCGACCTGCCGCCGTGCGGCTTTTCGGACACGGCGGCGGCGGCGAACGGGGGCCTTGCAACCGCCGGAGGGACGGCTAGGCAGAGGAGGCAGGACAAGGAGACCCGGATGACCCAAGACCTTCCGCCCAGCGATCCCGTCGCCCTGACCGCCGCCCTGGTCCGCTGCCGGTCGGTCACGCCGGACGCCGCCGACGCCATGCGCCTGCTTGCCGGCCGGCTTGGCGAGGCAGGGTTCGACTGCACGCGGGTGGACCGGGGCGGGGTGCCGAACCTGTTCGCGCGGTTCGGTCCGAAGGACGCGGCGCGGAGCTTCGGGTTCAACGGCCACCTCGACGTGGTGCCGCCGGGCGTCGAGTCGGACTGGACCCATCCCGCCTTCGGCGCCCGGATCGAGAACGGCCGGATGTTCGGGCGCGGCACGGTGGACATGAAATCCGGGGTCGCCGCCTTCGCCGCCGCCGCGATCGACTTCGTGCGCGCCGCCCCGCCGGCCGATGGCGCGGTGATCCTTGCCATCACCGGCGACGAGGAAGGCCCGGCCCGCGACGGAACCCGCGCCCTGCTCGACTGGATGGCCGAGACCGGCGAGCGGATGGACGCCTGCCTGGTCGGCGAACCGACCTGCCCCGAGGTGATGGGCGAGGCGATGAAGATCGGCCGGCGCGGGTCGATGACCGTGCATTTCACCGTGAAGGGGGTGCAGGGCCACGCCGCCTATCCGCACCGGGCGATCAACCCGCTGCCGGCGATCGCCCGGCTGGCGGACCGGCTGGCGGGGCTGCGGCTCGATTCCGGGACCGACCACTTCGACCCCTCCACCATCGCGCTGGTGACCATCGACACCGGCAACCCGGCGACCAACGTGATCCCGGCCAGCGCCCGGATGTCGGCCAACATCCGGTTCAATGACCTGCACAGCGGGCATTCGGTGGCCGAGGTACTCGGCAAGGTGGCCGAGGAGGTGGCCGAGGGCTTCGACGTCGACATCGACATGGAGGTGTCGATCTCGGGCGAGGCGTTCCTGACCCCGCCGGGGCCGCTGTCCGATCTCGTCGCCGCGGCGGTGGAGGCCGAGACCGGCCGCCGCCCGGCACTGTCCACCTCGGGCGGCACCTCGGACGCGCGCTTCGTCAAGGACCATTGCCCGGTCGTCGAGTTCGGCCTCGTCGGACAGGGGATGCACGCGGTGGACGAAAGCGTGGACGTCGGCCAGATCGGCACGCTCAAGGCGATCTACCGCCGGATCCTCGACGCCTATTTCGCCGCGCCCTGAACGGGAACCGCGGCCGCAACGGTTGATCGCGCGGACCGCTCGGCGCTAGGCTGGAGCGGTGGAGGATTGGCCGTGGTGCGGGGTCCGGTTCGGTTTGCATCGGTTGTGGTGGCGGCGCTCGCCTCGGGCGGCGGCCCGGCGGCGGCGCAGGCGGCCGACCCGGCCGGGGGCATCCTCGGCGACGGCTTCCGCGCCTGCCTGCAGGACCGGATCGGTGCCGCCGGCCCCGCCGATACCGCGGACGACCGGCTCCGCCTCACCGTGTCCTTCCAGACCTGCTGGCAGGCCGCCGCGCTTGTCGCGGACTGCCCGCAGGGCCGCCTCGGACCCTGCGCGCTCGAGGCGCAGGGACAGGTGGTCGCCGCCCGCTACCTCGCCGCGGCGCGGGCTGCCGACCTGCCCGCCGACCTGCGTCGGCTGGCCGAGGTGGTGACCGGGCTGAACCGCCCGCGCAACCGCGACCGCTGCCGTGCCGACCACGGCGCGGGCACTGCCCCCGCGACGGACGATCCCGAGGACCTGCGCGCCGCCTTGGCGGCCGGGCTGGTCGCCGACGCGACCTGCGACGCAATCTTCGGCCTGGTCGACCTTGCGGTGGTCGAGGGGCTGCTGCTGCACGCGGGGGCCGCCCGGTGACCCGCGCCGCCCGCCTCCGCGCCGGGGCGCTGGCCGCCGCCGTGCTGGCACCGGTCCCGGCCGCCGCCGACTGCCCGACCGACACGTGGGCGCGGATCCTGTCGCCGGCGGCGCAGACCCCGGTGCTGCGCGACCGGCTCCGCACCGGCAGCGGCCGCGAGGTGCTGCTGTTCGAGATGACGACGCTGGAGGGCGACCCGATGGCCGGGGACTTCGCCAAGCTCTGGGTCTTCGCCGTCTTCTCGGAGGCGCCGGTCCCCTGCATCGCCGCCGCCGCGAGCCTCGGCAGCTATGCCGCGACCACGGGGCCGGCCGGCGACGGCGCAACGCGGACCTATCACCTCGATCTCTACCGGGGCGGCGACCATGCGACGCTCGGCTTCTACGACGGCGCGCCGGCGCTGGACGAGATCGTCGAGCGGGCGCTCGCCGCCCTCGACTGAGCCGCCCGCCGGAGTTCCGGGCCGTCGTCCCCGCCGCCTCGATGGCGCCCCGGGGCCGGGCCGATACCGACGCAATACCGACGTGATACCGACGCGATACCGCCCGCGAAATTCGCGCCCCGACGCCGGTTCCCGCGTGGCGCGGGCGCGGGGGCCGTGCTAGGTCTCGGCCATGAGCAGCCTCCCTTCCCGCGACGCGATCCTGCGCTGGATCGCCGACAATCCGACCCAGACCTCGAAGCGCGACATCGCCAAGGCCTTCGGCCTGAAGGGCGCGCAGCGCATTGATCTCAAGAGGATTCTCCGGGATCTCGAGGAGGAGGGGCACCTGGCCCGGCGGCGCCGCAGCTACCGGGACCCGGACCGCCTGCCGCCGGTGACGGTGCTGCGGCTGATGGAGCCCGACAGCGACGGCGACCTGTTCGCCGAACCGCTGGAATGGCACGGCAGCGGCGCCGCGCCCCGCATCCTCTTCCTGCCCCGCGCCACCGACCCCGCCCCCGCCCCCGGCGACCGGATCCTCGCCAAGATCGAGCCGGTCACCGACCCCGAGCGCCACAGCCACCACTACGTCGCCCGGCTGATCCGGCGCATCGGGTCCAATCCGGTGCGGCTACTCGGGATCTTCCGCAAGGGGTCGGAAGGCGGGCGCATCCTGCCGATCGACAAGGGCTCGGACCGGGAATGGTCGGTTGCCCCCGGAGCCACCGGCGGCGCCCGCGAGGGCGAACTCGTCGAGGCAGAGCAGGCCGGTCCGCGGGCGCGGCTGGGCCTGCCGAAGGCGCGGATCGTCGCCCGGCTGGGCGACCCCACCGCGCCACGGGCGGTCAGTCTCATCGCGATCCACCAGCACGGCATCCCCGATGCCTTTCCCGACGACGTGGTCGCCGAGGCCGACAGCGCGAAACCGGCCGGTCTCAAGGGCCGCGAGGACCTGCGCCACCTCGACCTCGTGACCATCGACCCGCACGACGCCCGCGACCGGGACGACGCGGTTCTGGCGATCCCCGACGACGACCCGGCGAACGAAGGCGGCTTCGTGCTCTGGGTCGCGATCGCGGATGTCGCGCATTACGTCCGTCCCGGATCCGCGCTGGACCGCGAGGCGCGCAAACGGGGCAATTCGACCTATTTCCCGGACCGGGTGGTGCCGATGCTGCCCGACCGGCTCTCGGGCGACCTCTGCTCCCTGCACGAGTCGGTGCCTCGGGCCTGCCTCGCGGTGCGGATGGTGATCTCGGCCAGCGGGGAGAAACGGGCCCACAGCTTCCACCGCGGGCTGATGCGGTCGCGCGGCTCGCTCAACTACCGCGAGGCGCAGGCCGCCATCGACGGCAAACCGAACGACCGGACCGCGCCGCTGCTCGAACCCGTGCTGTCGCCGCTGTTTGCCGCCTACGCCGCGCTGCGCGCCGCCCGAAATGCGCGCCAGCCGCTCGACCTCGACCTGCCCGAGCGGGAGATCGTGCTGTCGGACGCCGGCGAGGTGGTCAGCGTCGACCAGAAGGAACGGCTCGACGCGCACCGGCTGATCGAGGAATTCATGGTGCTGGCCAACGTCGCCGCCGCCGAGACGCTGATCGCGAAGAAGACGCCGCTGCTGTTCCGGGTCCACGAGGAACCCGACCCCGAGAAGCTCGACGCCCTGCGCGAGACCGCGGAGGCGGCGGGGCTGACGCTGGCCAAGGGGCAGGTGCTCAAGACAGCGCATCTCAACCGGCTGCTGGCCCAGGCCGAGGGCACCGACCACGACGAACTGATCAACATGGCGACCCTGCGGTCGATGCAGCAGGCATATTACGCGCCGAAGAATTTCGGTCATTTCGGGCTGGCGCTGCGGAACTACGCCCATTTCACCTCGCCGATCCGGCGCTATTCCGACCTCGTCGTGCACCGCGCGCTGATCCGCGCCCACGGCTGGGGCGACGACGGCCTGACGCCGGAAGAAGAGGCCGATCTGGAGGCCACCGCGCAGCACATCTCCGAGACCGAGCGGCGGTCGATGATGGCAGAGCGCGACACCACCGACCGCTACCTCGCCGCCTTCCTGTCGGAACGGATCGGGACCGAGATGGAGGGCCGGGTCAGCGGCATCGCGCGCTTCGGCGTGTTCGTGAAGCTGGACGGCAGCGGCGCCGACGGACTGATCCCGATCCGCGACCTCGGCGACGAGTATTTCCACCACGACCGGGACAGCCAGTCCCTGATGGGGGCCGATACCGGCCGGGTCATCGCGCTGGGTCAGCGGATGCGGGTCCGGCTGCGGGAGGCGGCGCCGGTGACCGGCGGGCTGCTGCTCGAGCCGGTCGGTGCGGCAGGGGCCCCGGCCGAAGCGGGCAAGGGGCCGCGCCGCCGGGGCGGTCCGCCGCCGCGGCGCAAGATGGGGCAGGCCCGGCACAAGGCCGCCAAGGTCAAGCGGAAGGTCGCCCGCCGGCGCAAGTAGACGGCTGCGCCGGGTCCGGCGGCATTGCGGACGCCCGCCGCGCCGCTAGGGTGGCGGCATGACCGCCACACCTGACCGCACATGAGCCCGACGCGCCGCCGCCTGCTCCTCGGCCTGTTCGGCGCCCTCGGCCTGCCCGCCGCCGCCCGCGCCACGCCACCCGCGATGACGGTCCGGCCGCCGGCCCGGCCCGCCGGCGCCGGTCCGCTCCGGGTCACCGCCAATGCCGCCTTCGATCGCTGGCTCGGCGAGTTCCGGCAACGCGCCGGCGCCGCGGGACTCGATGCGGCGACGCTCGACGCCGCCCTTTCCGGCATCCGCTACAACGCCGACGTGATCCAGCGCGACCGGACCCAGGCCGAGTTCGTGAAGCCGATCTGGACCTACCTGGACAGCGCCGTCTCCGACACCCGTGTGGCCAATGGCCGGGCGGCGCTGCAGGACCACCGCGCCGTGCTCGACCGGATCGAGGCCCGGCACCGGGTCGAGGCCGGGATCGTCGCCGCGATCTGGGGGCTGGAGAGCGCCTATGGCGCGGTGCGCGGGTCGACCCCGACGATCGAGGCACTGGCGACGCTGGCCTTCGACGGCCGGCGCGGGGCCTTCTTCGAGAGGGAACTGGTCGCCGCCCTGCGCATCCTCCAGCGCGGCGAAGTGTCTCCGGCGGCGATGACCGGAAGCTGGGCCGGGGCGATGGGCCACACCCAGTTCATTCCCACATCCTACCTCGCCCACGCGGTGGATTTCGACGGCGACGGGCGGCGCGACATCTGGGGCGACGACCCGGCCGATGCGCTGGCCTCGGCGGCGGCCTACCTGTCGGCCAACGGCTGGCAGCCGGGGCAGCCCTGGGGGGTGGAGGTGACGATCCCCGCGGGCTGGGACTACGCGCTGGCCGACCGGCGGATCGCCCGGCCGCCGTCGCAATGGGCCGGACAGGGAATCGCCGCCGCCGATGGCAGCGCGATCCCCGACCACGCCCCCGCCTCGGTGCTGCTGCCCGCCGGGGCCGAGGGCGCGGCCTTCCTCATCTTCCCCAATTTCGCGGTGCTCGAACGCTACAACACCGCCGACGCCTACGTCATCGCGGTGGGCCACCTCGCCGACCGGATCACCGGCGGGCCGCCGCTCGCCGGGGAATGGCCGCGCGGCGACCGGGCGCTGTTGCCGGAAGAACGCGAGGAACTGCAGCGCCGGCTGACCGAAGCCGGTTTTTCCACCCGCGGGATCGACGGCCGAATCGGGCCGCGGACCATCGCCGCGATCCGCGCCTACCAGAAGGCCGAGGGGCTGGTTCCGGACGGCTACGCCTCGGCGCGGCTGCTCGACCGGCTGCGGAACTGACCCGCGCCTTCTTCGGACCCGAAACATCCCGGGGGAGCCGGCCCGCAGGGGCGGCGGGGGCAGCGCCCCCTGCCCGCCCGCCGCCGGCGATCAGGCCCGGGGCCGCAGCGCCATCATCAGGTAGACATTGGCCGCGGCGAAGGATTCGCGGTTGCGGGTCTGCTCCATCAGCCGCTGTCGGAGCCGGACCCGGCGCCGCTCGGACACGAAGGTCCGGATCACGCGATGCAACAGCCAGCGGGCGCGGGGCCGCTTGCGCGACAGCTCGCCGTCCACCCGTTCGAGCGCATGGCCGACCACGTTGAACAGGCCCTGCTCGATCTCGACCGAGGGGGCCACCGCGGCGGTGATGTCCTCCTCGCTGATCGCCTCCAGCGGCAACCGCGCCAGCTCGGCCCGGAACGGCTCCATCCGGTGGCCACCGCCCACGGTCGCGCGGGTCTGGTCCGCCGAATAACCCTCGCGGCGGAAACAGTCCGCCAGCACGATCCGCCCGCCCGGCGCCAGCAGCCCCAGCGCCTTCGACAGGCCGGTGTCGAGCGCGATATATTGGAAGCTTTCGGAGAACAGACAGACGTCGAACGGTCCCGCCCCGTCGAACGCCTCGAACGCGCATTCGTGCACCACCGCCCCCGGCGCGTTCGCCCGGCACCGCTCGGCCAGGAACGGGCTCGGGATCACGATCTCGACCGCGTGGCCCAGCGCCAGGAGCTTCTTCGCCGTCTCCCCCGCGCCGCCGCCGATGTCGAGGATCCGGGCCGGTGCCGGCGGCAGCAGGCCGAACAGACGGTCGGTATAGGCTTCCTGCGCCCGCAAGAGGTTGCCCGCGGTGACCTCCAGCCCGTCTTCCCAGTAGCCGTAATGGAGGTTCTCGCGGCCCGTCAGCCACTTCGCGAGGCTCAGCCCCACGTCGAGTCCGATCGCCCGCGTGTCGAGCTTGCTTGTCTTGCGCTGTCCCATGCCGGCGGTTCTAGTCCGGCGCGGCGCCGGGGCCAACGGCTATTGCGCGGGCCCTTCAGGGGTGCAGGGGCCGCCGCGGTGGCAGGTCTCCACCCGGCGGATGTCTGCCTCGCGCGGATCGGCGAAGAACCAGCCCCCGCAGGGGCCGAGCGTGACCCGGTAGGCGCCCGTCCCGGTCACTTCGGCAAAGACCAGCGCTTGGCCCGGCTCGGGGAAGCCGCCGCACCACGACGCCAGGCATTCCGGCGCGAGGATCACCGGGCCGGAATGGACGGCGGTGAACCCGTCGGCGGCGAGAGACCGTCCAGAGAAGGCGGCGATCACCGGTTCCGCCGGCGTCCGCTCGATCACGCCCGGAGGCGGCGGCGCGGGATCGGCGCCCGGCACGAAGTCGAATTCGCCCCAGAGCACCACGTAGGCGGTCTCGGACTCGGCGGCCATCCAGTAGGACGCGGCGACCTCGGGCTTCAGGCAGGACAGGGCGACGGCCGGCGGCGCCATTACGGCCCACAGGGCCGCCGCGCCCGCCGCCAGCCGCGCGGCAGCGCTCACAGGTGCCCCCCAAGTTCGGCCAGGACCGCCTCGTAGACCGCCCGCTTGAACGGCACGATCTGCGCCGCGAGTTCGGCGGGATCGAGCCAGCGCCATTCCGAGAACTCGGGATGCGCCGTGTCGATCCGGACCTGGTCGTCGCTGCCGAGGAACCGCATCAGGAACCACTTCTGCTCCTGCCCGCGGAACCGGCCGCCCCAGCGCCTCGGCACGATCTCGGGGGGCAGGTCGTAGGGGATCCAGCCCGCCGTCTCGGCCTCGACCCGGACGAGAGAGGCCGGCACGCCGGTTTCCTCCTCCAGTTCCCGCAGCGCCGCGGCGCGGGGGTCCTCGCCGGGGTCGACCCCGCCCTGCGGCATCTGCCAGGCCGGTTCCGGCCAGTCGATCCGCTGGCCGACGAAGACATGGCCCTCGGCATTGGCCAGCATCACGCCGACACAGGGCCGGTAGGGCAACCGGGCGATCTCGTCGGGGGTCACCGCGCCGCGTCCTCGCCCTGCTCCGCCGGTCTCAGCGGGACTGCGACAGCAGCGCCGCCGCCGGACCCAGCGCCTCGAGACCCTTCAGGATGTCGAGCGCATAGGCCAACTGGTAGTCCCGCTCGCGCAGGGCGGCGGTCGCCTCGGCGGCGGCCCGCTCTTCCTCGATCTGGCGCAGTTCGTCCTCGGTCAGGCTGTCGTTGTCCAGAGCGCCGCGCAGGTCCCGCTCGGACCGGAAGCCGCGGTCGGCCTCCTCGTCCTCGGACTCCTCGTCGGCCGGACTGGGGCGCGGCTGTTCGACGATGATGTCGGGCGAGATGCCCAGCGCCTGGATCGACCGGCCGGACGGGGTGTAGTAGCGCGCCGTGGTCAGCCGCATCGCGCCATCCCCGCGCAGCGGCATCACCGTCTGCACCGATCCCTTGCCGAAGCTCTTGGTGCCCACGACGATGGCGCGGCGGTGATCCTGCAGCGCCCCGGCGACAATCTCGGAGGCCGAGGCCGAGCCGCCGTTGATCAGCACCACGATGGGCTTGCCCTCGGCCAGATCACCGGGCGTCGCGTTGTAGCGGTCGCCGTCGGTGATGTTGCGGCCGCGGGTCGAGACGATCTCGCCGGCGTCGAGGAAGGCGTCGGACACCTTGATCGCCTGGTTCAGCAGGCCGCCGGGGTTGTTGCGCAGGTCGAGGATGATGCCGTTGATGTTGTCCATCCCGCCGGCGGCCTCCACCTGCTCGGCAAGCCCGTCGGTCAGGTTCGGGTAGGTCTGGTCGTTGAAGGTGGTGATCCGCAGCACCACCGAGTGGCCCTCGGTCCGCGCCCGCACCGCGGTGAGCTTGATCGTGTCGCGGATGATCGAGACGTCGAACGGTTCCACCTCGCCCTCGCGGACCACGGTGATGATGATCTCGGACCCGACCGGGCCGCGCATCAGGTCCACCGCCTCGTCGAGGGTAAGGCCAAGCACCGAATCGCCGTCCACATGGGTGATGAAGTCCCCGGCGAGGATGCCGGCGGCGTCGGCCGGGGTTCCGTCGATCGGCGAGACGACCTTCACGAAGCCTTCTTCCTGCGTCACCTCGATGCCCAGCCCGCCGAATTCGCCCCGCGTCTGCACCCGCATGTCGGCGGCGTCGTCCGGCGACAGGTAGCTGGAATGGGGATCGAGCGAGGACAGCATCCCGTCGATCGCGGCCTCGATCAGGTCCGCCTCGTCGACTTCCTCGACATACTGGTTGCGGATCCGCTCGAAGATGTCGCCGAACATGTCGAGCTGTTCGTAGACCGACGTGTTGCGGGCGTTTTCCTGGGCGATCAGCGGCCCGGCCACCTGGGTGGTGACGACAAGCCCGAGGAGCGATCCTCCGGCAGCGGCCATGGCGAATTTCTTCATTGCGTCTCCGGTCCCGGCAATCCGGCGCGGCGGTCCCGCCCCTGTGCCTGCTCTGCGGCGCCGCTCACTCCACCCCGAACCACGTGGCGGGGTCAACCGGCGCGTCCCCTTCTCTGACCTCGATATAAAGCGTTTCTGGCGCGGTTGCGCCAGCACCCTCGCCCGCGGCGGTCAAAATCGCTTGAGCGTCGGGCGGGACGCCCCCCATCAGGCCCACCGGCGCGCCGCCGGGCAGCACTTCGCCCACCGCGCCGTAGGTCTCGGCCAGCCCGGCGAGAACGAAAAGCGTCTCGGGGGCGGGTTCGAGGATCGCGACCGTCCCGTAGTCCAGCAGCGGCCCGACGTAGCGCAGCGTCGCGGCCACCGGGGTGGTCACGAGGGCCCGCGGCGGCGTCGCCACCAACCAGCCCGGCCGGGCGATGCCCGCGGCGTCCCGCTCTCCGGCGCGGCGCAGGACGGCGCCATCGACCGGCAGGGCGAGCGATCCCTTCAGGCCCAGCGCATCGGGCACCGGCCCCCCGGCTTCCCGGACCGTCCCGGACAGGCCGTCGGCGAAAGCGGCGAGCGATTCGGAGGCGGCCAACAGTACGGCGATGGCGACCTGATCCTCGGCGTAGCGCCGCGGCAGCCCGGTCCGGTTGGCCACGGCCGCGCTCAGCGCCTCGCGCGCGTCTTGCGCCCCGGCGAGTCCCTCGGCCAGCGTGACGGCGGTCCGCTCCTGCAGCGCGCGCAGCTGCCTCAGTTCGTCCAGCCGGGCGGCCAGAACGCTGGCTTCGGTGCGCAGCGCCGGCGTGACATCGGACAGCAGCATGGCGGCCCGCGCCGTCGCCTCGGGGCCCGCGGGATGCAGCAGCATGACCGGCCGGGGCGGCGCGGCGATCGCCGTCAGCGCCGCCAGCAGGCGCGAGATCTCGGTCTCGCGGACCGCGAGGTCCTCGGCGATCTCGCGCTCGCGCGCCGACACCAGGCGCAGGCCTTCGCGCATCGCCGCCAGCCCGTCCTCGTAGGCGCGCACCGTGTCGGTCAGCGCGGCGATCCTGTCCCGCGCGCCGCGCGCCGCGGCCAGCCTGTCACGCGCCTCGCCGAGCCGGGCCTCGGCGGCGAGCGCCGCTTCCGCTGCGGTCTCGGGTCCGGCCGCCGCGGCGGGCGCGGCGGCCAGCATCAGCGCGAGGGCGAACGCCCGGATCATCTCTCGATCAGGCTCCGCCCGGTCATCTGCGGCGGCTGGTCGAGTCCCATGAGGTCCAGCACCGTCGGCGCGAGGTCCGCCAGTCGGCCCGAGCGGATGCCGGCCCCGTCCGGACCGCCGAACAGGATCACCGGGACCGGGTTCAGCGTGTGGGCGGTGTGCGGTCCGCCGGTCTCGGGGTCGACCATCACCTCGCAATTGCCGTGATCGGCGGTCAGCACCATCGCGCCACCCGCCGCCTCCAGCGCCGAGACGACCCGGGCGAGCCCCCGGTCCACCGCCTCGCAGGCGGCGACGGCGGCGGACAGGTCGCCGGTATGGCCCACCATGTCGGGGTTGGCGTAGTTGCAGACGATGAGGTCGTAGCCCTCCTCGATCGCGCCGACGAAGGCGTCGGTCACTTCTGCCGCCGACATCTCGGGCTGCAGGTCGTAGGTGGCGACCTTGGGCGACGGGGCGAGGTAGCGGTCCTCGCCGGGATCGGGCTCCTCGACGCCGCCGTTCAGGAAGAAGGTCACGTGGGGATACTTTTCGGTCTCGGCCACCCGGAACTGGCGCAGGCCCTTCTGCGACACCCAAGAGCCGAGCGTGTTGACGATCTCCTGCTTGGGAAACACCGCGGTCATGTAGGCGTTGTGGGCGTCCGAATACTCGACCATGCCCAGCCGGGCGCAGAGGCCGGGCCGGTCGCCCCGGTCGAAGCCGTCGAAGACCGGCGCGCCGATCGCGGCGAGGATCTGCCGCGCGCGGTCGGCCCGGAAGTTGATGAAGAACAGCCCGTCGCCGTCGGCCATTCCGTCGTAGCCGGGCATAACCGCGGGCAGCAGGAAC
Source organism: Paracoccaceae bacterium (assembly GCA_041628615.1). Taxonomy (GTDB): domain Bacteria; phylum Pseudomonadota; class Alphaproteobacteria; order Rhodobacterales; family Rhodobacteraceae; genus JAMWZF01. Next base: position 21,182 of record JBFKOW010000039.1, read on the forward strand.
TCGTCGGTCTTGCCGTCCGCATAGCCCGCCTCGATGGTGGCGACGGCATCGTCGGCCCCTGCCGGACCGTCGCCGCGGACGATGGCGCGGTAGGCCTTCTCGATCCGGTCCCAGCGGTTGTCGCGGTCCATCGCGAAATAGCGCCCCGACACGGTGCCGACGGTCACCCCGTCCGGCAGCTCCCCGAGAAGGGCGCCGACCTGTCCAGCGGCCGATTTCGGCGCCACGTCGCGGCCATCGGTGATGACGTGGAGAACCACGTCGACCCCGGCCTGCCGCAGCACCCGCGCCGCGGCGACGATGTGGGACTGGTGCGAATGGACCCCCCCGGGCGAGGCGAGACCGGCGATGTGGGCGCGGCCGCCGCTGTCCTTCACCGCCTCGATGAAGTCGACCAGCGCCGGGCGGGACGGGAACGATCCGTCCTCGATGGCGAGGTCGATCTGCCCGAGGTCCATCGCCACCACCCGGCCGGCGCCGATATTGGTGTGGCCGACCTCGGAATTGCCCATCTGTCCGGAAGGCAGCCCGGCGTCGGGGCCGTGGGTGACGAGTTCCGCATTCGGGCAGGTCGCCATCAGCCGGTCGAACGTGGGCGTATCGGCCAGCGCCGGGGCGTTGGCCTCGGTCTCGGCGCGCTTGCCCCACCCGTCGAGAATGCACAGAACAACCGGCTTCGGCATCGTCGTCTCCCTATCTGCCCCCGCCCTCCTACAGCAAGCCGGGCGGGACCGGAACCTCCGACCCGGCCGCCGCAGGGGCCGCGCGGCGGCGATGCGCTCAGGCGCGGTGGTAGGGCCCGCCGGTCAGGATCGTGGCGGCGCGGTAGAGCTGTTCGGCCAGCATCGCGCGGGCCAGCATGTGCGGCCAGACCATCGCCCCGAAGGACAGCACCA
>JBFKOW010000040.1:0-21820 GCA_041628615.1 Paracoccaceae bacterium
CGAGACCGACAAGGCGACGATGGAATTCGAGGCCGTCGACGAGGGCGTGATCGGCAAGATCCTCGTCCCCGAGGGCACCGAGGGGGTGAAGGTCAACACGCCCATCGCCATCATCGGCGAGGAAGGCGAGGACATGAGCGCTGCCGCGTCGTCCGGCGGCGGCGGCGACGCCAAGCCGGCGGAGCCGAAGGCCGAAGCCGCCGCGCCGGCGAAGGCCGAAGCGGCCCCGGCGGCGGCGGCTCCTGCCCCGGCAGCCCCCGCCACCGCCGATGGCGGCCGGGTCTTCGCCTCGCCGCTGGCCCGCCGGATCGCGGCCCAGAAGGGCCTGGACCTGACGAAGATCAAGGGCTCGGGCCCGCACGGCCGGATCGTGAAGGCCGACGTCGAGAAGGCCGAGGCGCAACCCGCCGCCGCCGCGCCCGCTGCTGCTGCCGCCAGCGCCGCCGCCCCCGCCGCGGCCCCGGCTGCCGCCGCCGCCGGCCCATCGACCGCGCAGGTCCTCAAGATGTACGAGGGCCGCGCCTTCGAGGAGATCAAGCTCGACGGGATGCGCAAGACCATCGCCGCCCGGCTTACCGAGGCCAAGCAGACGGTGCCGCACTTCTACCTGCGCCGCGACATCGAGCTGGACGCCCTGCTCAAGTTCCGCTCCCAGCTCAACAAGACGCTGGAGCCGCGCGGCGTGAAGCTGTCCGTCAACGACTTCATCATCAAGGCCTGCGCCCTCGCGCTGCAGCAGGTGCCCGCCGCCAACGCGGTCTGGGCCGGGGACCGGGTGCTGCAGATGAAGGCCTCGGACGTCGCCGTCGCGGTGGCGATCGAGGGCGGGCTGTTCACCCCGGTGCTGCAGGACGCCGAGAGCAAGAGCCTGTCGACGCTGTCGGCGCAGATGAAGGACCTCGCCGCCCGTGCCCGCGACCGCAAGCTCGCGCCGCACGAATACCAGGGCGGCAGCTTCGCGATCTCCAACCTGGGGATGTTCGGCATCGACAACTTCGACGCGATCATCAACCCGCCCCACGCCGCGATCCTCGCGGTGGGCGCCGGGGTCAAGAAGCCGGTCGTCGGCGCCGATGGCGAGGTCAAGGTCGCGACGGTGATGTCGACCACCCTGTCGGTGGATCACCGGGTGATCGACGGCGCGCTCGGGGCCAACCTGCTCGAGGCGATCAAGTCGAACCTCGAGGACCCGATGGCGATGCTGGCCTGACCGGCCACGGGCGGCTTTCCGCTACAACTGAACAGGGGGCGCGCCACCGGGCGCGCCCCTTCGCGTTTCGTGCGACACTGCCGGCATTGATCGATCCATTTTCAGGATGCCCGTTCATGCCACGCAAGTTGACCCCCGGCGAGACCGGCCTGTGCCGCCATGTCTTCCGCCACGCCCTCGACCCCGACCGCATCACCCTGGTGGGCCGGCCCGGCTATACCTCGACCAGTTTCGTGATCGGCCAGTGCATTCATATCGGCGGCGGGCTGAAGGACGACTACATCGGCGCCGACCTGTCCAGCCCGCTCGGCAACCCGACCGAGATCATGGAACTGCTGCACGAGATGGCGCATTGCTGGCAATCCGCCGTCGGGATCAGCCTCGCCCTCGGCCGGATCAAGGCCACCCGGGAGGGCCGGCGCAACCGGCGCGCGGCGGGGATCCGGCGGCGCGACTTCTTCGACAACCCGGCCCAGTCCCGCGACAGCAACCGCATCGACTGGGAGGCGGCCCGCCACGCCAGCATCTACGGCTACGACGCCGGGGACGGCGCCGACCTGCTCGACTTCAACATCGAGCAGCAGGCCGACATCCTCGCCGACTATTTCGGCACCCGGCTCTGGCGCGCCAAGCTGGGCGCATCCGACGCCCTGTCGCCCGCCGAGCTTGCGGCGCTGGAGCCGGTGATGGCCCGGTTCAACGCCAACCCGGCCTATCCGCGCGGCTGAGCGCACCCCCTGCCCCGGCGCGGCGGTCTTGACCTGAGACAAGGCGGCGCGCGCCGGCGCGGCTAATGTGCGGCCGACAGCGACACCAAGATCAGGACCCGCAGATGGACTGGACCGCCGAACTCGCCACCGCGAACGCCAATCTCGACACCACCCGCGCCGCCGCCCCCGGCACCGCCGCCGCCTTCACCGCGCTGCACCGGGCGGCGATGGCCGACGGGGCGGTTTCGGCGCGGCACAAGGAACTGATCGCGCTCGGCATCGGGATCGCCCGGCAATGCGTGGACTGCATCGGCTTTCACGTGAAGGCGGCGGTGGCGAAGGGCGCGACGCGCGCCGAGATCGCCGAGACGGTGGAGGTCTCGATCCTGATGGGCGGCGGCCCGGCGTTCATGTACGGGGCGAAGGCGCTCGAAGCCTATGACCAGCTGACCGGCTGACGGCGGCAGCCCGGCCCGGATCCGCCGAAACCGGCCCCGTCCCGGCGAAACCTCCGGAATACCCGACCCCGCGCGGCCTCCACCGGGCGGCCGTTTCGTGCTATGGTGGAAGCCGGGTCCCGCGATACCACCGGAGCGCCGAGCCCGGCGGCCCAGCATTGCGACACGAGCTCGATTTCCCCGGCGCTCCTTCATTCGAAAGGAGGCCGACCATGGCCAAACGAGCGACCACGACCGCCCGTCGAAGGACCGGCGACGGCGCGAAGACATACCGCAAGTCCGAGTCGAAACCGGGCAAGGGCGGGATGGACGACACCCTGTTCCACGTCGCCGGCCATTGCAGCCAGCCCGGCGTGCCGCTGCGCGAATTGCCGCCGCAGATGCCGATGGGCCGGGAACGCCTGATCAGGCTGCACGAGAAGAAATGGGCCAACCAGACGGTGCTGCACTACCACTTCCTCGACAACCCGTCGCACTGGCGCGGGTCGGCCGACGACAAGGACGCGGTGCGCCGCGCCTTCGAGACCTGGAAGGACGTCGGCATCGGGCTTGTCTTCACCGAGGTCTTCGACGCCTCGGAGGCCGAGATCCGCATCGGTTTCGACCGGGCCGACGGGTCCTGGTCCTATCTCGGCCGGGATTGCATCGACCTCGTCCCGGACATCACCGAACGGACGATGAATTTCGGCTGGGACCTGACCGACGAATACGGCTTCGACACCGCCCTGCACGAGATCGGCCACGCCCTCGGCTTCCCGCACGAGCACCAGAACCCGAATGCCGGCATCGTCTGGGACGAACAGGCGGTGATCGACTACTATACCGGGCCGCCGAACTACTGGTCCGAGCAGCAGGCGCGCTGGAACGTGCTGCGCAAGCTGAGCCAGGCCGAGGTCGAGGGCTCGGACTGGGATCGCGACTCGATCATGCATTACTGGATCAAGAAGGGGCTGGTGATCGAGCCGGCGGAGCTGTCGAACGTCAACCACTTCCCCGAACCGGGGCTGAGCGAGACCGACAAGGACACGGTGCGGTCGTTCTACCCGCTGCCCGAGTCGCCGCGGATCCCCGAACTGCGCCCCTTCGAGGCGCACCAGATCCGGATCGCGCCCGGCCAGCAGCTCGATTTCGTGATCGAGCCCGAGCATTCGCGCCGCTACACGCTGCAGACTTTCGGCAGGCTGGACACGGTGATGGTGCTGTTCGAGGAGATCGACGGCGAACCGCGCTACCTTGCCGGTGACGACGACAGCGGCTTCGACCGCAACGCCCGGATCCGCCAACGGCTGTTCCGGGGCCGTCACTACATTGTGCGGCTGCGGCTCTACTACGCCGGGGCCAGCGGCGAGGGCGCGATCATGCTGTATTGACCCGGTGCCACGGGGTGGCCGCGTCCCGGCCGGGCGCGGCCGCTCCGCGCCGGATCAGCCGTCGGCGCCGCCGCCCGGCACCATCTGCAGAAGCTGGTCCATGCTGACCGAGGGCTGGTCGCAGCCCGCCTCGCCGACGATCCGCGCCGGGACACCGGCCACGGTCTTGCAGGGCGGCACCTCTTCCAGCACCACCGATCCGGCGGCGATGCGGCTGCAATTGCCGACCCGGATGTTGCCCAGCACCTTGGCCCCGGCCCCGATCAGCACGCCGTCGCCGATCTTCGGGTGACGGTCCTCGTCCTCCTTGCCGGTGCCGCCGAGCGTCACCGAATGCAGCAGCGACACGTTGTCCCCGACCACCGCCGTCTCGCCGATGACGATGGAATGGGCGTGGTCGATCATGATCCCCTTGCCGATCCGCGCGGCGGGGTGGATGTCGACGCCGAACACCTCGCTCACCCGCATCTGCACGAAATAGGACAGGTCGCGCCGGCCCTCGGTCCAGAGCCAGTGTCCGACCCGGTAGGCCTGCACCGCCTGGAACCCCTTGAAATACAACAGGGGTTGCAGAAACCGGTGGCACGCGGGATCGCGCTCCACGGTGGCCGCGAGGTCGGACCGGGCGGCCTCGGCCAGCCAGGGATCAGCCTCGTAGGCCTCGGCGGCGATTTCGCGCAGGAGCTGGGCCGACATCTCCATCGAGTTCAGCTTCGCGGCCAGCCGGTAGCACAGCGCGTTCTCGAATGTCTTGTGGTGCAGGATGGTGGCGTGGATCAGGCCGCCCAGCAGCGGCTCGTCGCGCAACGCAGCGGTCGCTTCGTCGCGGATCCGGGCCCAGATCGGGTCCAGTCCGGCTACATCGGTCTTGGGTAGCGCCATCGCGGCCTCCTTCTCTGCGCCCGTCTTAGGTCAGATAGGCGCTTGAAGCCAGCCGCAAAGCCCGGTCTTGTCCGAAACATGCCCGGCCCGGACGATCTAACCACCTACCGCGCGCGGCTGACCGCGATGATGGAAGCGCTCTGCGAAGACGATGCGCGGGGGCTCGACGGGCAGAAAACCGTCGAACTCGATCAGCAGTCCGTGGGCCGGCTCAGCCGCATGGACGCGCTGCAGAACCAGGCCATGGCCCGCGCGCAGGCGGCCCGCCGCGCCGCGGAGGCCCGGCGCATTGCGGCGGCCCTGCGGCGGCTGGACGAGGGGGACTTCGGCTATTGCACGGACTGCGGCGAGGAGATCGGCGCTGCCCGGCTCAGGATCGACCCGACCCTGCCGCGCTGCCTGAACTGCACACGCGGCTGACGGCGCGGGACAGGATGCCCAGCGCCCGCGCCTGCCGGCCGGCGTCGGTCTCGGCAGGCGAGACCATCGGCCAGCGGGACAGCGTCGCCATCAGCGTGCCGTTGCCCAGCGCCGGGTGCGACCGACCGGCGGCGGCGGCGACGATCGCGGCCAGCGCCGTGGTGCGGATCAGATGATCCGCCGCCGCCGGCCACATCGCCTCGGGCAGCCACAGCAGCGCCCGCACCGCGAGGTCCAGTTCGGCCGGGGACAAGGCGTCGAGCTTCACAGCGCCACCGGAAGGCTGCGCGCCGGTCCCGGTCCGAACCGGGCCGAGACCTGTGCCACGCTGATGGTGACGATGCCGCTCGCCCCGTCGGCGGCCTGCGCCGCGCTGTCGTAGGTCCAGGCCGGCGCGGCGACGGTGGCCTGCCGCAGCAGCACGCCGCCGGCCTCCACCCGGACGAGGTAGCTTTCGCTTTCCTCGCCCAGGGGCACCTCGACCCCGTCCCAGCTGTCACCGTCGATCCGGGTGCGCCGGATCCAGGTCAGGTCCACTCCGCCGGCACCGGCGGCCGCCCGCAGGTGCGCCACCGGGTAGGGCCGCAGCCCGGCGCCCCGGAAGCTCTCGACCCGGTAACGGTAGCTCGGATCGCCCAGCGGCCGGGCCGCCGGCCCCCAGCGCAGGTGGCGGGTCACGCCCCGGGCGGCGGAGGGCAGCTCGATCTGGCCCACGCTGCCGTCCAGCAGGACGAAGTAGGACCCCGAGGGCCAGGTACCACCCGACAGCGCATCGGTGCCGGCCTGTCCCCGCAGCCGGTTGGTCACGGCGTAGGTATCCGGGCCGACGAGCTCGGCACCGGCGAACTGGAACAGTTCCCAGCCTTCCGGCGACCCGTCGCCGATCGCGGCGAGGTTGGCCCCGGCCAGCACGTCCGCCTCGGTGCGCGACAAGAGCGCCCCGGTGGCCAGGCGGACCCGCAGCGCCGCGCCCCGGTCCCAGGTGCCCGGTCCGGCCGGCGCGAGGTCGGTCTCGGTCAGACCCACCACCGATGGAGCCTCGATCAGCCGGTTCAGCGCGTAGTCGCTGTCCTGCGCCGCCGAGTAGAGCGCCACGTCGCCAGGCCAGGGATCCGCCGCCGCCGCGATGTAGGGAGCGTGCGGGGCCTCGTCCCCGGTCAGCAGCGGCAGGTCGAGGAACAGCGCCTCGACGCCGGAGGCCAGCGCCGCGTTCGGCATCGGCAGATCCGTCGGCTCGGACACGGCGGGGCTCGGCCGGTAGGTCTCGGGGTCGACCCGGACCGCGTCGACGATCGAGGCATCGCCCTGGTCCACCCGGTCGATCCGGTAGCGCACGCCGTCCCCGAGCGTCACCACGTCGCCCGCGCCGATCCCGGCCTTCGACGGCGGCAGCGCGAACCGGGCGGTGTCGCGCGCCAGCCGGGCCTCGGCCAGCCAGCGCTCGGCGATCGCCCGGCCCTCGGCCCGGGTCAGGACCAGCGGCAGTTCGGACTGGGTGACCGGGATCGTCGGATCGTCGGCGAACGCGGCTTCGGCGGCGGCCACCTCGTAGGCCGCATCGGCGGCGACGAAACTCAGTCGGACCCGGCCGGCGACCTCGGCCTCGGCGGCGCGGACGCGCTCCACCGTGCCCTCGATCTCGTCGACGAAGGCCAGCCCGTCATCGGGCTCGTCCTGCAGGCTCCGTCCGTCGCGGCTGCGGAAATGCAGGACACCCGCCCGCTCCACCGCGTCGAAGCCGTAGGCGGTCATCAGCGGTTGCAGCGCGGCACGGGCGGTGCTCACGTCCGCGACGGCGTAGCCGCGGACCAGGCCGTGAAGCCCGGACGTGTCGATCCCGGTCACCCCGGCGCGGGCGCAGATCTCGGTCACCACCGAGGCCAGCGGCCGCGCCGTGGCCCGGCCGGTCAGCCAGTGCCCCCGGTCGTAGTTCGCCGCGTCGCTCCAGACATCCGGCCGCCCCGGGAAGGCGGGCCAGGGCCGCGCGTCCCAGGCCCAGACATGGGCCCGGCTCATGTCCACCATCCGGACCCCCGTGCCCGGATGGGTCGGGTTGTTCTGCGGATCGGCGAAATGGCCGTGCATCGCCCGCAGGTACTGGGCCTGGATCAGGTCGTCCCGCTCGCCGTTCGAGAAATGCGGCAACGCGCTTTCCGAGGACTTCGGATCGAGGAACTTGTTGGGCTGGTTGGTGCCCTTGTCGATGGCGGCGCAGCCCAGCTCGGTGAACCAGATCGGCTTCGATCCCGGCACCCAGTCGGTCGGGGTCGGTTGCCGAACGCCGCCGATCCGGTCGTGATGGGGGTTCTCCCACCAGCCGCGCAGGTCCTTCACCCGCCAGACCCAGGGTTCGCCGTCGCCGTCCGTGATCGTGGTGCGGATCTGTGCCGCCCGGGCTTCCGGCGAATGGTAGAACCAGTCGAAGCCCTCGCCCCCGGCGACGTTGGCCATCAGGTAGTCGAGGTTGTGCACCCGGCCCCAGGGCGCGTCGAGATGATCCTCGCCATCGCGCCAGTCCGACAGCGGCATGTAATTGTCGATGCCGATGAAATCGATCGCCGGGTCTGCCCACAGCGGATCGAGGTGGAACAGCTTGTCGGCGGTCCCGGCCGGCTGGTAACCGTGGTATTCCGACCAGTCGGCGGCATAGCCGATCCGGGTCTCGGGACCGAGGATTGCGCGGACATTCGCCGCCAGCGCCCGCAGCGCCGCGACTGCCGGGAAGCCGCCATCGGCGCCCCGGATCTGGGTCATGCCCCGCATCTCCGACCCGATGCAGAAGGCGTCGACACCGCCGGCGAGGGCGCAGAGATGGGCATAGTGCAGGATGAAGCGGCGATAGCTCCATTCCTCCGGGCCGGCATAGGTCACCGTCTGACCCGCTGCGGTGAAATCGCCGGGCTGGGCGGCGCCGAAGAAGGCGGCTACCTCGGCCTCGGCGGCGGCGGTGCCGTCGGTGGAGCCGGGGCGGCCGGGGGCCACCGATGTCGTGATGCGGCCCCGCCAGGGCAGGTGCGGCTGATCGGCGGCGTCCGACCACGGGTCGGGCAGGCCGTTGCCCGCGACCTGGTCCATCAGGATGAAGGGGTAGAAGACCGGCTTGATCCCCCGGTCGGCCAGCTCGCGGACCGCCTCGATCACCGCCGCGTCCGCCGGGGTGCCGCCGTAGAGCGCGCGGCCCTCGGCGTCGCGGGCCACCTCGGCGACCGCGCCGCGGCCCAGCCCCGAGACCCGCCACTCGAGCCCGGTCGTCTGCGCCGTGGCGTCCTCGGTCTTGGGCTCGACCCGGCACGCGCCGATCCGGAGGTCACCGCCGAACCACGACACGATCAGCGACGCCGATCCGCAGCCCGGCAGTTCCCGTTGCAGCGCGTCGAGCGAGACGAGGAAATCGGCCTTGCCGGCGGCGGTGGTGACGTTGGCGGGGCGCGACTTGGCGAAACCGGCCGACAGCGCGACGGTCGAGGTTGCGAGGGTGAACTCGCCGCTCCCCGGCATCAGCGCCACCGCCTGCACCGTGGACCCGAGATCGGCGCGGGGCGGTTCGCCCGGCTGGGCGGGCCGGTGGACCTCGAAGGTGAACTGCGGCACCCGGTTGCCGAACCGGCCGAGGTCGAGGTCCTCGATCACAACGTAGGCGGTCCCGCGATAGCCGGGGGCGGCGCCGGTCCCCTCGATGGCCTCGATCAGCGGGTCGGGCATCTGGGTTTCGGTGCCGGGATAGAGCCGCAGGGACAGGTCGTCGGGCGCGATTTCCTCGCCGTCGGCCCAGATCCGGCCGATGCCGCCGACGACCCCCTCGCACAGCGCGATGGCGACCGACACGGTGTAGCTGAATTCGTTGGTGCGCGGGCCGGTGCCCTTGCCGCCGCGCTTGCGCTTGGTTTCCTCGAACTCCGAGGCCCAGATCACCTGCCCGCCGACCCGCACCCTGCCATAGACCTGCGGCACCGCGCTGCCTTCGCTGGCGCCGGTCAGCCGGAACCGGTCCACCCGGCCGACCTCGACCGGATCGCTGCCCTGCCCCAGCAGGCTCTGGTCGATGGCGCGGCCGATACTGGCCCCGACGGCGCGGCCGATGACGGCGCTGGACAACCCGAGGACCGAGCCGCCGATGGACCCGCCGACTGCCATGCCGGCGGCGGAAAGTACGATGGTCGCCATGACGGGTCAGCCTTCCTGTTCGGGGAAACGGAACCGGGCCACGATGCGCCGGGCCCAGGGCGGGGTCAGCGGGCTCTCGACGACCCCGCGACCGGAATAGGCATGGATCAGACGCGGCCCGGCGCCGGTTTCGGACTGGATGCCAAGGTGCTTGGCCACCGCGCCACTGCGCAGCCGGAACAGCACCACGTCGCCGGGCCGGGCCTCGGCGAGCGTCGCCGGGACAAGATGCCGGGCGGCGGCGGCCCAGAGCCGTTCCTCGCCCTGCGGCTCGGCCCAGTCGGGGGTATAGGCCGGCGGCACTTCGGGCTCGGCGCCGTAAAGCGCGCGCCAGACCCCGCGGACCAGCCCGAGGCAGTCACAACCGATGCCGCGCGCCGCGCCCTGGTGGCGGTAGGGCGTGCCGATCCAGCGGCGCGCCTCGGCAACGACATCGGCCCGCATCACGACCGCCCGGCCGGCTTCGGTGCCCGGATCAGCCAGTCCTCGCCCGGGATGTGCGGAAAGCCGCGGAAATCCGCCAGGTCCCCGAAGCGGTCGCGGTGGTGCTCGGCGGTGCCGTCGCCGCCGGACAGCAGCCGGACCCCGTCGCCGGGTGCCACCGCCGCGCCAAGCGGCTGCCACAGGGTCAGGACCCGCTGGCCGGCCTCGGTCGCGTCGCGCTTGATCAGCCCGGCGAGGCCCTGCGCCGCGCCGCCCTGCACCTGCAGCGTGCCGCGCTCGAACCAGCGGTCGGGGTAGGCCCCGAGCCCGTCGAAGCGGAACACCTGCGCGCCGGTGACCGCGGCGACGGTCGCGTCGGCGAAGTTGCCCGGCGCCGCGTGGTCGATGCAGGTGCCGCCGCAACTGCGCTGGTAGATGCGGCCGATCGGTTGGTTCAGCCGTTCGGTCTGGCCGCGCAACTCGGCATGGAACGCGCCACCGCCGCGACGCACCTCGCCAAGGGTGCCCCGGAACCGGACCAGCCGTTGCGCCGGATCGGCCCAGTTGACCAGCCAGGCCACCACCGCGGCCCCGTCGTAGCGGCCCGCCGCGATGTCGGCCTCGTGGATCGCCTCGCTGCTCAGCGCGCCCATCGCCTCGGTGTTGTCCACGGACAGGCCGGTAGTCTGCATCAGCGCCTTCGCGGTCAGGCCGGTGCCGGCGCGGTAGGTCAGCCCGTCGAAGACGAGGTCGCCATCGTGGTCGGTGAACCCGAGCCGGACACCGTCCGCCCGAGTCACGTCCCAGCACCGGCAGACCGTGGTCTGGCCGGATTTCAGGTGCTCCAGAAGATCCGTCATCCGCGCACCTCGACCACCGGGACAGAGGGCACCTCACCGGCATGGAACGACGACACCGCAGTGACGATGCGGTCGGTGTCGAAGCGGACCGGCACGTCGAACTCGAACCCGGCGCGGATTTCCGCGTCGGTGTCGGGAGGATGGGTGAAGGTGATCTCGCCAGTGGCGTAGTCGACGGTGTAGTCGATCGTCTCCTGCACCGGCTCGGTGCCGACGGTGACCCGTACAGTGCCCTGAACCGGCTTCAGGATCGGCCTCGTGTAGACCGTCTCGCCCGAGCCGTAGTGTTTGACCATCCGGAACACGGACCGGACCTCGTCGCCGAGCCCGAGAAGCTGGTCGGTGCCCTGCACCTCGGCCGACGGGCGGCCGGACTTGAAGTCCGACCAGTCCTTCCAGCGGAACCCGTGCAGCCGACCGGCGCGGGCCTCGAAGAACGCGACCAGCGCCTCCAGATCGTCCAGCGACCGCAGGCCGACGCCGGCGTCGTAGTGGCGGCGGGAATGGGCCCAGGGCGCGTTGCGCTCCTCGTGTCCGCTCGACAGCGTCACCACCTCGGTGCGCCGCTCCGGGCCGCCGGTGGCGCCAAAGCTGAGCGTGGCCGGAAACCGAACCTCGTGGAAAGCCATCGGGATGCTCCTTGTCTACCTGTTGCGCTGGCCGCGGCCGAGCGCCCGGCCCAGCTGCGCCGCGATCTGCGCCTGGCTGCGCTCGAAACTGCGGGCGTCGGGGGTCTGGATGTTCATCGTCACATGAACGCCGCCGCCTCCCGCCGCGCGCACGCCCAGCCGTCCATCGGCCCCGCGGGTCAGCGGCATGATCGCCTCCGGGCCCGCCTCTCCCATCAGGCCGGTGCCACCGCGCATCGGAAACGCCGTCGGCCCCGAGACCACGCCGCCGCGGGCGAAGGGCATCACCCGCCCCTGCGTGAAGGCGCCACCGGCGGCGAAGGGCATGAGCGACGACACCACCGCGTTGACGCCGCCCGCAAGGAGCCCGCCGAAGTGGTCGGTCACCGGCTTCACCGCCGCCGAATAGGCGGTGTCCACCATCGACCGGGCCAGCACCCCCAGGGCGTCCTGAAGCTTCATCCCGTCGAGCACGACGCCGTCGAAGGCCTTGCGCAGACCGCTCGAAAAGCCGGTCTCCAGCTTGCCAAGATCGCGCACCGCCTCGCCGGCGGCCTGCTGTACGCGGACAAGTTCGTCGGCGAAGGCAGAGGTCATGCCGGAGGCTTCCGACAGGGTCTGCTGCAGGCCCTCGGCCTCGGCCTCGAGATCGTTGAAATCCATCTAGTCATCTCCTTCCGGTCGGTCCGGGTAGAGCCGCGCGAGGGCCTCGAGCCGGTCGCGCAGCATCGGCGCCCGGGCGCCGTCGCGGCCCAGCATGGTCATCAGTTCGGCCGGGGTAAGGGCCCAGAACTCCCACGGCCGCAGGCGCAGCTCGGTCAGCCCCGCGCGCAGGAGCCCCGGCCAGTCCATCAGCCCTCCGGGACCGCGAAGGCGCGGGCCAGAAGCTCGGCCGCCTTGCGCGCCGCCGCCACCGGACCGCCGTCGATATCGGCGGCCAGCAGGTCGGCCCGCCGGACATCCCAGCCGCCGCCCCGCAGCCCCGCCACGATCAGCGCCAGCACGTCGCGCGACGAATAGGCGCCGCCCTCGAAGCGCTGCACGAGATCGATCAGGGTGCCGGCCTCGAGCTCGGCCTCGAGTTCGGCCAGCGCCCCGAGGGTGAGCTTCGCCACCCGGTCCTGCCCGTCGATCCGCAGCACCACCTCGCCGGCCCAGGGATTGGTCATCAGACGAAGGCCGTGAAGTCGATCCGCCCGGCCGAGGCCAGCGCGATCTCGTAGGTGGCCTCGCCGTTGTAGGTGCCGGCATATTCGATCGAGGTGACCTGGAACGGACCCTCGACGGTGCCGAAATCGGGGATCACCATCTGGAAATTCGGGGTCACCCCGTCGAAGAAGATCTGCCGGACCCGCTCGTCGGTGTTCTCGTCCTTGAAGATGCCCGACCCGCTGATCGCCGCGGTCTTGACGCCGGCGCCGCTCAGCAGTTCGCGCCAGCCGCCCTGGCTGTCCAGCGTGGTGACGTCCACGGTCTCGGCGTTGAAACTGATCCGGGTGGCCCGCAGGCCGGCGGCGGTCTCGAACTGGCCGTCGCCGGTCATGTCGATCTTGATGAGAAGGTCCTTACCGTTCTGGGTCGCCATAGCCATCACTCCTGCGCATGGTCTGGTGTTGTTCGGGGTCAGGCGTCCTCGACGCGTGCCCGGAAGATGAGATCGATGCGGCGCTGGTCGCCGCCGGTGGACCGGACCGCCTTCGCCCGGTGAAAGCCGAGGGAAACCAGTCGGCCCCGGTTCAGGCTCAGGTCGGCATCGACAAGCAGGTCCGAGATGATCGCCGCCGCCGACTTCGCGCTCAGGAACCCGGCGCTGTCGGTGACGATGGAAATGTTGAACTCATGCTCGGCGCCGGCCCCGGTCTGGTCGGACCGGTCGCGGACGGTCTCCTGGCCCAGCGTCACGTAGATCGGCGGCAGGGTGCCGGCGGGGACCGCATCGTAGATCGCCGTGCCGACGAGTGCGGCAAGCGCGGCATCCGCCGACAGGGCGGCATAGACCGCCGCCTGCAAGGGCTGCGCGAGGGCATATGTCATCGCACCGTCTCCTCTTCGGCGTGCAGCGTCAGGTACCGGCCGGATCTGTCGGCCTCCGTCACCGCGAGAATGGCGAACAGGCGGGCGTCGTCGCGGAGCCGCTGACCGGGCAGCGGGCGGGCGGCGGCGCCCTGCGGGGCGGCGCGGACGATGATCCGCATCGGCACCCGGCTCAGCGGCGCGGCGACGGCGCCCGCCGCCCGCCCGGCCCCCGGCCGCATTTCGGCCCAGACCGTGCCGATCGGGGACCAGGTCGTCTGGTAACCGCCTGCGCCGTCCGGCGTCAGGACCGGCGCCTCCAGCACGAGCTTGCGGTTGAGGACCGGCGCCCGCATCAGCCCCGCCCCCGCTGCGTCAGCCTCAGCGAGCGGTGCCGTTCGATGAGCGCCGAAACCCCGTAGGGCATCGACGAGCCGCCATGCGCCGCCTCGTGCCGGTATTCGTAGTAATAGGCGGCAAGCAGCATCGTCGCCTGCCCGAGTTCCGACGGCAGGGCGTCCCAGTCCGCGCCGTAACCGGCCTGGAAGCCGATCCGCACCGATCCGCCCACCGGGATGTTCGGCAGGCTGCCGGATGTGCTGACAAGCTCCGGGCGCTGGGCGTCGGGCATCAGGCGCACCCGGGAAATGTCGATGGAGGTCTCCGCACCGGTGCGGTCGATCAGCACCAGGCCGGTTACAGCGCTGACCGGAGCCACCGGCAACAGCTGGCTGCTGCGCCCGGTCCAGTAATTGAGGGTCCAGGCGAACAACCGTTCGATGAGTATCTTGCCGGTCCGCGCCTCGATCGCGGCCATCGCCGCGCGCAGGAAGCGCTCCAGCACCGGATCCTGCAGGTCGCCGCCGGCAAATCCGGTGCCCAGAAGCAGGTGCTCCCGGAACGCGGCGACCGGAAGGGCGCTCTGCGGCACCGTGGTTTCTTCGATCAGAATCATGTCTCGCTCCGCAGTTCCGGTCGATGGTTCCGTCCATGACCGGGCACGTGCCGCTGCCGGGGCCGCTCGGACGGAAGGAGCAGCTGGACGACACCGACAGGGTCAGTTGGCACGTGCCCGGCCAGGTCCGCCGCCGCCGGGGCGGCAGCGAACCATTCGGGTGGGCTCAGCTCACCGAGAACCTGAGCACCTTGATCGCGGCGAAGTCGCTCACGTCGCCGCCCACGCGCTTGGAGGCGTAGAACAGGACGTGCGGCTTGGCCGAGAACGGGTCGCGCAGGACGCGCAGGTCGGGGCGCTCCACCACCGTGTAGCCCGCGTTGAAGTCGCCGAAGGCGATCGCGGCGGCGCCGGTGGCGATGTCCGGCATGTCCTCGCAGACCAGCACCGGGTGACCCAGCAGGCGGGCCGGTTCGCCCGCGCCCATGCCGTCGGTCCACAGGAACCGGCCGTCGGCGTCCTTCATCTTGCGGACCACCGACACGGTCTTCGAGTTCATCACGAAGGTCCCGTTGGCGCGGTATTCCGCACCCAGCGCGTAGACCAGGTCGATGAGCTTGTCGGCGTCGCTCAGGCCGCCGTCGACGCCGGTGGCGACATAGCCGATCTCGCCCCAGGTCCAGGTCGCGTTGTCGGCGATCGGGTGGGACAGGAAACCCATCGGCTTCTCGATGCCGTCACCGCCGACGAAGGCCGCGGATTCGGTGCGGGCGAACTTCGTCGCGACCGACCCGGCGATC
The DNA here is from genome assembly GCA_041628615.1 of Paracoccaceae bacterium. Lineage (GTDB taxonomy): Bacteria > Pseudomonadota > Alphaproteobacteria > Rhodobacterales > Rhodobacteraceae > JAMWZF01. The sequence goes on from JBFKOW010000040.1 coordinate 14,835, forward strand.
CACGCCTCGATGTCGAAGGCGGCGTCGTCGAGCAGGCGCTGGGAGGCGCGCGGCATCGCCGACAGTTCGTGCACCGGGATCGAGATCCGCTCGATCTGCGGCGTGGCGGTCTCCGACGAGCTCGCCAGTTCCGAGGCCCAGCCGGCGCCCATGTCGGCCTTGTCGATCAGCACGTCGTAGGAGTTCGACGTGACCTCCACGACCTGGGCGATCGACCGGATGGACCGGCCGTTGTCGAGCACCGAACGGATGGTGTCGGCGATCTGCGGCGCCACGAGGTAGCCGCCGTCGGCCGCGACCGCGGTGCTGAGCGACTTGCCCTCCAGTTCGAGGCCGCGCAGGGCGTCATCCTCGCCGGTCCGCAGGTAGGCGGCGAACGCCTTCTGGTGCGGCGGCTCGGTCTCGGCCGCGGCGGAAAGCGCGGGCCGCGCCGCTCCGCCCATCAGAGTCTTTCGATCAAGCTTGGTCATGCGATCATCCTGTTTGTCGATCCTGGTCTGGATTTCGGTCGAGAAGTTCCTGAACTCGTTCACGAACTCCGCGACCGCGGATTTCAGCTCCTCGGCCGGAGACAGCTCTCCCCCGGCCCGAGAGTCAGTCTCGGGTTTGGCCATGCGCCACTCCTTCGTCGGTTCGGTCAAAGGTCCGCCGGATCCCGGTCAGACCCCGGCCACACGGCGGCTTGCATCCCGGAAGAGCACCGCCAGATCGCGCAGCATGACCGCTTCGGGGTCCTGCCCCTTGGCGCCCACCCGCGCATCGGGAAGCATCGGGAAAGTCACGAGGGAGACCTCCCAAAGCTCCAGTTCCGACAGGCGCCGCTGGCCCCTGTCATCCTTCCGCGCCTTCACGGTGCGATAGCCGATGGACAGACCGTCGATCGCCCCGGCCGCCACGAGCGCGGCGGCCTCCCGGCCCTTCTCGATGTCCGTCAGGATCCGTCCCCGGACCCAAAGCCCCTTCTCGTCCTCGCGGACCTCGTCCCAGACCCCGATGGGCTGGGCCGGATCGTGCTGCCAGAGCATCTTCACCGTGCCGCCGCGGGCCGACAGGCGGCCGAGCGACGCCGCATAGGCGCCGGTCTCCACCACGTCCCCGCCCTGGTCGCGCCGACCGAAAAGCGACGCGTAGCCCTCGATCCGATGGCCGTCCTTGACCTTGATCTCGGTTCCGAGCTCACAAAATTTCCGTTCCAGGTCCATGCCTTGCCTCTTTCCGTTAAACGACGATCAGAACCCGAAGAGCCTCGATGGCGAGGATCGCGAAGCCGATGTAGACCATCGACCAGACCTGCCGCTCGATCCGTTCGAGCATCGTCTCGAGACGGTTCAGCCGAGCGTCGACCTGGGCGAACCAGAAATCCGTCGCGAGGCTCGGCTGGCGTTCGCGGGGGGTGTCGGGCCTATCCATTGTCGCCCACCTCCAGCGCCGGCAGGCCGAGCAGGCTGCGCTTCTCGGCGTCGGTCAGGAAGCCCGCCTCGCCGACGCGCCGCCACAGCGCCTCGCGTTCGGCTGCAAGGGCCGGGACGTTGTCCAGATCGGGCCGCAGGTCGAAGACCTCGCCGGTGAAATCCGACAGCCAGTCCGACAGCGACGCCGCGACCCGGGTCGCGAGCGGCAGGACCGTGAGCCGGAAGAACGCCCGGTTCGCCTCCTGGTAGTTGGCATAGGTCGCATCGCCGGGGATGCCGAGCAGCATCGGCGGCACCCCGAAGGCCATCGCGATCTCGCGCGCGGCGGCGTCCTTCGTCTTCTGGAATTCCATGTCCGACGGCGAGAACCCCATCGGCTTCCAGTCCAGGCCGCCCTCCAGCAGCATCGGCCGGCCGGCGTTGCGGGCGCCCTGGTACTGGTCTTCCATCTCGTCCTGCAGACGGGCGAACTGTTCCGGGCTGAGCGCGCCAAGGCCGTCCTCGCCCCGGTAGACCAGCGCGCCCGAGGGCCGCGCCGCGTTGTCGAGCAGGGCCTTCGACCAGCGCGAGGCGGAATTGTGGACATCGAGCGCCACCGCCGCCGCCTGCATCGGCGACAGGCCGTAGTGGTCGTCCTGCGGGTGGAAGCTGCGGATGTGGCAGATCGGGCTGAGACCGGCCTCGACCACGAAGCGGTGCTTGCGGCCGCCGACGGCGTAGTCGTAGGCCACCGGCCATCCGTCCGGGCCGGGAACCAGGCTCATCCGGTCCGAGCGCAGGACATGAAGCTCGAGCGGCACGCCGGCCTCCGCACCGGCCACCGCCTCGAGATAGGCGTTTCCGGTCAGCAGGAGCTGGCCGAACAGGGCTTCCATCAGCTCGGCCCGGCCCTGCTGGCCGTTCGGGCGCTGGATCAGGCTGAGCACCGGGTGGGTGTCGTAGCGGCGCTCGCGGTCCTGCAGCAGGATCGGCAGGGCGGCGGCGGATTCCGCGATCAGCTTGACCGCCCGGAACCCGACCGGGTTGCCGGTGAAGCCCGCTTTCGTCAGCGACACCGCGTCGCGCGGCGACCAGGCCACCCGGCCCGAGGTCTGCAGCGCGACCACCCGTCCCGTCGCCGAGGCCTTGACCTCGTCGGGCTGGACCGCCGCCGCCTTGCCGCTTTTCAGAAAGTCGAACATGTCTGGCTCCTCGTGGACGCGCCTCGGCTGTTGAGGCGGTTATCGACAGGAAGGTTTAAGATCGTCCGGCAACCCCGCGCGGTGGGCGTTGCGCCCCGGGCACCGTGATGTGGGAACGGCAAGGCCCTGAGAGATATAGCTTTCTGCCGCCCTCGTCGGCCTGTCGCCGAACCCGGCCGCCGCCTTCTTCGGACCCGAAATATCCCGGGGGAGTCGCCCGCAGGGCGACGGGGGCAGGGCCCCCAATCTAGAGCATCCGCAGCCGCGGTACCGCCGGGGTGGCGCGGGCAAGGATCAGCTCGTGCAGCGCCCAGACCAGCGCATCGACCCGGTCCGGCGAACCCTCGCCGCGGAAACCCGACAGGGTCATCTGCCCCATCTGGTCCTCCAGCCGCCCCATCCCCGGCAGGTGGCGCACTCGCCCCTGTTCGTAGAGCGCGGCGACCGGTTCGGCGCGCAGGGCCTTGCCCTTGGTCGCCCGCACCGCGCGGAACGGCACGTTCGGATCCTCCTGGCGCAGGATCTGCTCGATCATGTCGCCGCCCTGGTTGACCTCCACCACGAGCCGGTCCGCGCCGTGCCGCTCCATCGCGTCGATCGCCGCGCGGACCCAATCGAGCGGGGTCGCGGTGCCGAGAGAGGCGTCCTCGAGAACGTAGGCGCACCAGTCGCGCGGCGGGCCCTGCATCCGGACCCCGGCGACGACGATGCCGCATTCGTCGGACTTCCGGCGCGCGGTCACCGGCGGGTCCACCGCAACGACGATCCGGTCGAGCTCCGGCGCCTTGTCGATCCTGGCCGCGTCGAGCATCGCGGCCGGCCAGAGCGCGCCGTCCGGATCCGCCACCAGCACCCCGTCCAGTTCCTGCCTCCCGAGCCGGGTGCCCGCGTAGCGCAGCCGCACCTCCTCGAGGAACGACCGCGCGAGGTTCGCCGCGTTCGCTTCCGTCGGGGCGTGGGTGACGACGGTGCTTTGCCGGGACAGCAGCGCCTTGAGGGCCCCGGAATTGCGCGGTGTCGTCGTGACGCAGACCCGCGGCGCCTCGCCCAGACGCAGGGCGAATTGCAGCATGTCCCAGGTCTCCTGCGCCTTCGGCCACTTGGCCAGTTCGTCGGCCCAGGCAGCGTCGAACTGCGGCCCGCGCAGGGCCTCCGGGTCGAACGCGGAGAACACCTGCGCAACCGCCCCGTTCGGCCATAGTAGCATCTTGCGTCCGGCGATCCATTGCGGCTGCCGGTCCGGCGGGCTGCAGGCCAGAAGGCCGCTCTCGCCGAACACCATCACCTCACGGGCCTGGTCGACGGTCTCGCCGATCAGGGCGATGCGTTTCGCCCGGCCGGGGTCTCCGGGCCTCGGGCCCTCGACCATGGCCCGGACCCACTCCGCCCCGGCCCGGGTCTTGCCGGCGCCGCGACCCCCGAGGATCACCCAGGCATGCCAGTCGCCCTCGGGCGGCACCTGGTGCTCCATCGCCCAGAACTCGAACAGATAGGGAAGCCCGGCGAGAACCGGCTCAGGTATCTCCGTCAGGAACCTCTCTTGATCCGATTTCCGTGCGGAGGCGATCAAGCTGGCCCCGGATTTCAGCGCGGATGAGATCGAAATCGATTCCTGCGCCGGGGGCGTCATCGGCGTGTCTGGCGAGCCAGTCATGGTAGGTCCTCTCGGTCTCGGTGGCCTGCCGCAGGGTCCGGGCCAGTTCGGCATGGCTTGCATTGAGTTGCTTCAGGGCGGGAACCTCACCGGCCCGCACCTCGTCGAGAAGCTTGTGAAGGACGTCGCACACGGTGCTCAGCATGGTGCTGGAGCTTTCGATCTGGCGACGGAGAATCGCGCCGGGATCCGGCGGCGGGGTCGGGTCTTCTTCGGTCATCCGGTGGTGTGCCTCGCTGCGGTCTCCGTCCGCATCGGGCCGCTGCCGCGAACGCGCCGCACGACCCCCAGCAAGGGCGAGCCATACCACGAAGGACGGCATCGGAAAACCGCCGCGGGCATCGCACCGCGCGGCAACCCTCCGTCAACGTTGGTTAATTCCCGCTGTTCGCGGCGTCCGCCTCGGCTTCCGCGGCACGCTGGGCCTCGATTTCGCGCCAGCGGGCGACGTTGCGGTTATGCTCGTCGAGGGTCACCGCGAAGGCGTGCCCGCCGGTCCCGTCAGCGACGAAGAACAGGAAGTCGCTGGTCTGGGGATTCAGCGCCGCCTCGATGCTGGCGCGGCCCGGATTGGCGATCGGGGTCGGCGGCAGGCCGTCGATGACGTAGGTGTTGTAGGGCGTCTCGGCGCGCAGCTCGCTCTGGCGCAGGCCGCGCCCCAGCACGCCCTGCCCCCGGGTGATGCCGTAGATCACCGTCGGGTCGGTCTGCAGCCGCATCCCCTGTTCCAGCCGGTTGACGAAGACGCTGGCGACCAGCGGCCGCTCCTCGGCGACCCCGGTCTCCTTCTCCACGATTGAGGCCATGATCAGCGCCTCTTCCGGGGTATCGTAGGGCAGGCCCTCGGCCCGTTCCGCCCAGGCGGCGGCCAGGATCTGCTGCTGCCTGATGCCCATCTGGTCGAGCAGGCCGGCAACGCTGTCGCCGGGCACGAAGGCATAGCTGTCCGGCGCGAGCCAGCCTTCCGCCGGGATCTCTTCCGCCGGGCCCTCCAGAACGTCCAGCGCGTTCAGCGCCTGCACGATGGACCAGCTGGTGACACCCTCGGCCAGCGCCACCCGGTATTGCGTGTCGCGGTCGGCCTTCACCTCCGCATAGGCCGCGGGCGCCGGCCCGGCCGTCGGATCGAAATCCGCCAGTTCAACGTATGACCCGCTCACCGGATCCAGTTCGCGCACCTCGACCCGGTTCGACGTCACGCCGATCCGGTAGACCACCTCGGTACCGCAGGTGCTGCGGCCGCCGCGGGTCACGATGTCGACGATCTCCGCCATCGAGGCGCCCGCCGGAACCAGGAAGCTGCCGGCCTTCAGTTGGGCCGACTTTTCGGAGTATTCCGCACCGATCCGGAAGATCGCCGCCGAACCGATGGCGCCCCGGCCGGCAAGGTCCTCGCTGACCCCGCGCATGTTCGCGCCCCGATCGACCTTGAGGCAGATCGGCTGCTCCAGCGGCCCGGCGGCGTCATACTGGGAGCTGCCCCAGATGATCACGCCGGCCGCGAGGAACAGCGCAACGACGAAGAAGCTCAGCGCGTTGCTCGCGATGTGGCGCCACATGTCGGTCTCAGACCCGGCCGAAGATCAGGCTGGCATTGGTGCCCCCGAAGCCGAACGAGTTCGACAGGGCATGGCCGATCTCCCGGTCGCGCCGGGCATTCGGCGCGAGATCCAGTGCCGTCTCCACTGCCGGGGTGTCGAGATTGATGGTCGGCGGCGCGACCTGGTCGCGGATCGCGAGGATCGAGAAGATCGCCTCCACCGCACCGGCCGCGCCAAGCAGGTGACCGATCGCGGACTTGGTCGAGGACATCGTGGCCTTCGCGGCGTGCTCGGCGAGCAGCCGCTCGACCGCGCCCAGCTCGATCGTGTCGGCCATGGTCGAGGTCCCGTGGGCGTTGATGTAGTCGATGTCCGACGGGGCCAGCCCCGCCGACCTGAGCGCAGCGCGCATCGACCGCTCGCCGCCCTCGCCGTCCTCGGACGGGGCGGTGATGTGATAGGCGTCGCCCGACAGGCCGTAGCCCTTCACCTCGGCGTAGATCTTCGCGCCGCGGGCCCTGGCGTGCTCGTATTCCTCCAGCACGACGATTCCCGCGCCCTCGCCCATGACGAACCCGTCCCGGTCCGCGTCATAGGGCCGGCTGGCCGCCTTCGGGTCGTCGGGGCGCTTGGTCGACAGCGCCTTGCAGGCGTTGAAGCCGGCGATCCCGATCTTGCAGATCGCCGCCTCGGCGCCGCCCGCCACCATCACGTCGGCGTCGCCGTACTTGATCAGCCGCATCGCGTCGCCGATGGCATGCGCGCCGGTCGAACAGGCGGTGACGACGGAGTGGTTCGGTCCCTTGAACCCGTAGCGGATCGACACCTGCCCCGAGATCAGGTTGATGAGCGCACCCGGCACGAAGAAGGGCGACACCCGGCGCGGGCCCTTCTCGGCCATCATCAGGGCGGTATTGGCGATCGAGTTGAGCCCGCCGATGCCGGACCCGATCAGGACGCCGGTGCGTTCGAGGTCCTCGCGATCGGTCGGCTTCCAGCCGGAGTCCTCGACCGCCTGCTGGGCGGCGGCCATGCCATAGAGGATGAAGGTGTCGACCTTGCGCTGTTCCTTCGGCTCCATGTAGCGGTCGGCGTCGAAACTGTCGTCGCTGCCGTCGCCCAGCGGCACTTCGCAGGCATAGGTCGTGGCCAGCCCTTCCGGATCGAAGCGGGTGATCGGCCCCGCGCCCGATTCCCC
>JBFKOW010000041.1:0-21732 GCA_041628615.1 Paracoccaceae bacterium
ATTCTCGGTCTGTTCGGTTTCGCGGTCGCAAGCCTCGCGCTGATGGAGGTCGGCCTGTCCGACCCCGCCCCGGAACCGCCCGACGGCGGCGGCGACGACGGCACGCCGGACCCCCTGATCGCAAGCTCCGACCTGCTGGACACCGATGGGGCCGAAAGCGGGCCGGGGGACGACATCATCTATTCCGACGCGGGCGACGAGATCCTGTCCGGCGGCGACGGCGACGACTTCCTCGATGCCGGACCCGGCGACGACACCGTGACCGGCGGCGCCGGCGACGACAGCCTGCACGGCGGCACCGGGGACGACGGCCTCGACGGCGGAACCGGCGACGACGCGCTGTTCGGCCACGCCGGCAACGACCGGCTGGACGGCGGCGACGGGGCCGACAGCCTCAACGGCGGCGGCGGCGACGACAGCCTGACGGGCGGCGCCGGAGACGACACGCTGCACGGCAGTCTCGACAACGATCACCTGATCGGCGGCGACGGGGCCGACCTGTTGCAGGGCGGCAGCGGCGACGACACGCTGGACGGCACCGGCGACGGGCCTGAGGGGGCGGACCTCCTCAACGGCGGCGCCGGGGACGATGTTCTCGTCGGCGGGCCGGGCGACCACCTGCACGGCGGCACCGGCGCGGACCTGTTCGTCGCCGCCGCGATTGACGAGGACGAACCATTCGTGACGATCGCCGATTTCGTCGCGGGCACGGATACCCTGCGGATCGTCTACGACGCAGCCGGGCCGGAGCCCGAGCTGGACCTCGAATCCGGGGGCGAAGGCACGCTGGTGCTTGCCGACGGGATCGCGGTGGCCTGGCTGGCCGGGGTCGCCGGGCTCGATCCGGCGGCGATCGAGCTGATCCCGCGCTGAAGACCGCACCCGAATCGGCTTTCCTTTTGCCCGGTGCTTGTGTATCCGCCTCCGATCACGCGCGCCGGTTCGCGCCGACGCGCGGATATCACCCTCCACGGGCCTTGCTGGACGACATCCCGGCTTGCGCCATGCCATTCCGAAAGGAGACCCCGATGTCGATCACTGCCGACGAGAAGTCCCGCCTGATCAAGGAATACGCCACCGCCGAGGGCGACACCGGTTCGCCGGAAGTCCAGGTCGCGATCCTGACCTCGCGGATCAACACCCTGACCGAGCACTTCAAGACCCACAAGAAGGACAACCACGGCCGCCGTGGCCTTCTCAAGATGGTGGCCCAGCGCCGCAAGCTGCTGGACTACGTCAAGGGCAAGGACGAAGAGCGCTACAAGTCGCTGATCGGCCGTCTCGGCATCCGCCGCTGACCCGACCCGACTGACGGAACCGGAAGGGCCGCCCCGCGCGGCCCTTTTGCGTCAGGGCAGGCCGTGGCCGTCCGGGTGCCGGCGCCGGGGCGACCGCAGCGCGCGGACCGCCTCGTAGAGGATCAGCCAGGGCAGGTAGAAGCCCACCGTCATCGCCCGGTCGAAGCCGCCCGAGAAGTCGGCCGCCCGGCCCCAGTCCCCGAAGGCGATGTCCCACAGCCCGTACTGCACCCGGAACAGCCACGAGGCGATCGCCAGGATCACCAGCCGCCCGGCCCAGGCCGGGTGCCGCGGATCGCGGCGCCGCGCGAGGCGCCATGTCTGCACCGCCGTCCCGAGCAGCAGCAGGCCGTAAAGGCCGAACCCCGCGCTCATCGGCCAGCCGCCGATGCTGCCCTGCCGCAGCAGGTAGACGAGCCCCGCCAGCGCGGTGACGATGGCCAGCCCCGCCACCAGCCGGCCATAGGCCCGGTGCAGCGCCGGCCAGCGGCGGCGCGGCGCAGCCCAGAGCTGCAACGGCGCCAGCCCGGTCAACAGGCCGCCCGTCACCATGTGCCCGTAGATCGCGAGCGTCGCGGCCCGGTCGGAAGAGACGAACCGCGAGGCGGCAATCTCGGCCGGGTCCGAGACCGACAGGCCGCGGAGGACCGAATGGACGACGAAGGGCGCCGCCAGCACGATGAGCAGAATCAGCAGGATCGGCAGCCCGGGGCCGGACGCCGCCAGCAGGGCGCGGCGCGGGGATTGCCGGGGTGCGGGCGTCCGGGGCGGCGGCATCCGCGGACGGTCACGCGGCGCCGCCGGTCTGTCAACGGTGCCGGTGCGGCGCGCGACCCAATCACCGCCTCACCGAGACTTCGCTTTGCATCGGGGCCAATCCCGTGTATGGCCCGGCCATCTGAAACGTGACGCCCTAGACCCCGGCGCATGGAATGATGGAGGGGTCGGCGGCAATGGGGCCGCCAATGCAATGGGGCACTCGGACCGCCGAGACCGGCCCCTTACAGGAAACGCTAGATGTTCAACGTCGTGAAAAAATCCATCCAGTGGGGCGAGGAAACGCTGACACTGGAAACAGGCAAGGTTGCCCGCCAGGCGGACGGGTCGGTCATCGCCACCTATGGCGAGACCTCGGTGATGGCCAACGTCACCTTCGCCAAGGAACCGAAACCGGGACAGGACTTCTTCCCGCTGACGGTCCACTACCAGGAGAAATACTACGCCGCGGGCAAGGTGCCGGGCGGCTTCTTCAAGCGCGAGGCGCGGCCGACCGAGAAGGAAACGCTGACCGCGCGCCTGATCGACCGGCCGATCCGGCCGCTGTTCGTCGACGGCTTCAAGAACGAAGTCCTCGTGATGTGCACCGTGCTGAGCCACGACCTCGTCAACGATCCCGACATCGTGGCGATGATTGCCGCCTCCGCCGCGCTGACCCTGTCGGGCGCGCCGTTCATGGGGCCGATCGCCGGCTGCCGCGTCGGTTTCGAAGGCGGCCAGTACGTGCTGAATCCGATGGTCGATGACATGCAGGGCCTGCGCGGCGAGCCTGACCAGCGGCTCGACCTCGTGGTCGCGGGGACCAAGGACGCGGTGATGATGGTCGAATCGGAAGCCTACGAGCTGTCCGAGGCCGAGATGCTGGGTGCCGTGACCTTCGCGCACGAGCAGATCCAGCCGGTGATCGACCTGATCGTGAACCTCGCCGAGGAAGCCGCGAACGAGCCCTTCGACTTCACCCCGCCGGACTACTCGACGCTCTACGACGCGGTGAAGGCCGCCGGCGAGGACAAGATCCGCGCCGCCTATGCGATCACCGACAAGCAGGAGCGGGTCGCCGCCCTGTCGGCCGCGAAGGACGCGATCAAGGCCGCGCTGACCGAGGAACAGCTCGAGGATCCGAACCTCGGCTCGGCCCTCAAGAAGCTGGAATCGGGCGTCCTGCGGGGCGACGTGGTCAAGAACGGCCGCCGGATCGACGGCCGGGCGCTGGACCAGGTGCGGCCGATCGTGGCCGAGACCGGTTTCCTGCCCCGGACCCACGGATCGGCCCTGTTCACCCGCGGCGAGACCCAGGCCCTGGTGGTGACCACGCTGGGCACCGGCGATGACGAACAGATCATCGACGCGCTGCACGGCAACTTCCGGTCCAACTTCCTGCTGCACTACAACTTCCCGCCCTACTCGGTCGGCGAAGTGGGGCGCGTCGGCCCCCCGGGACGGCGCGAGATCGGCCACGGCAAGCTGGCCTGGCGGGCGCTTCAGGCGGTGCTGCCGGCGCCGACCGACTTCCCCTACACGATCCGGATCGTCTCGGAGATCACCGAATCGAACGGCTCGTCCTCGATGGCGTCGGTCTGCGGCGGGTCGCTGTCGATGATGGACGCGGGTGTGCCGCTCAAGGCGCCGGTGGCCGGCGTCGCGATGGGCCTGATCCTCGAGGATGACGGCTCCTACGCGGTACTGACCGACATCCTCGGTGACGAGGATCACCTCGGCGACATGGACTTCAAGGTCGCCGGAACCGCGAACGGGATCACCTCGCTGCAGATGGACATCAAGGTCGCGGGGATCACCCCCGAGATCATGGAGAAGGCCCTGGCCCAGGCCAAGGAAGGCCGGATGCACATCCTCGGCGAGATGAACAAGGCGCTGAGCGAGACCAAGGACTTCTCGGTCCACGCCCCGCGCATCGAGACGATGCAGATTCCGACCGACAAGATCCGCGAAGTGATCGGCTCGGGCGGCAAGGTGATCCGCGAGATCGTCGAGACCTCGGGCGCCAAGGTCGACGTCAACGACGACGGCGTGATCAAGATCGCCTCGCCGAACGGCGACGCGATCAAGAAGGCCTACGACATGATCTACTCGATCGTCGCCGAGCCGGAAGAGGGCAAGGTCTACAAGGGCACCGTGGTCAAGATCGTCGACTTCGGCGCCTTCGTGAACTTCTTCGGCAAGCGTGACGGCCTCGTGCATGTCAGCCAGATCGAGAACCGCCGCCTGAACCATCCCAGCGACGTGCTGAAGGAAGGCCAGGAGGTCTGGGTCAAGCTTCTGGGCTTCGACGACCGCGGCAAGGTCCGCCTGTCGATGAAGGTCGTCGACCAGGAGACCGGCGAAGAGGTCAAGAAGGAAGAGGCCGCCGCGGACTGATCCCGGCCCCGCTCCTGCGAAAAAACCGGATGCCGGCCCTCGCGGCCGGCATTTTCGCTTTCAGGTTGCAGTGCAACGGGTCAGACTGCCGGGGTATTTGCTTGGTATGGGGGCAGTCATGCGCATCCTTCTCACCGCCGCCCTGGCGGCCGGACTCGGCTCGGCACAGGCAGGGGCCTCGGTCCTGTCCGGCCTCTATTCGGGGCTGTTCTTCTTCGGCGACAGCCTGAGCGACACGGGCAATCTCTCCCCGTTCCCGCCGTTTCCCTACTTCGGAAACCAGTTCTCCAACGGACCGGTCCATGCCGACCTGCTGGACGACGATTTCGCATCCACCGCGACGGGCAACTACGCCTACGGGGGCGCCGCGGCGTCGGGCGGATCGCTGCCCGATTTCGACGACCAGATCAGCCTGTTCGGCCTCGACCTGCTGGACGGCGATCCGCAGCCGGGATCGAACCCGCTGGCCGGCGTCTGGTTCGGGGCCAACGACATGTTCGCGGTGCTCGACACGATCGGCGCCGACCTCGTCGCGAACAACCCGCTGGCCGAAGCGGTCGCGGCGTCCGCCATCGGTTCGGCCACCATGGCCATCCGCGACGGGATTTCCCGGCTGAACAGCGACTTCGGAATCAGCGAGTTCCTCGTTCTCAACCTGCCCGATCTCGGCGCGACGCCGAAGTACAACGGCAATTCCGCCCTCGCGGCCGAGGCTCGGGACCTGTCGATGGATTTCAACACCGCGCTGGGAGTCCAGATCGGCGGTCTGGGGGCGGGCATCACAGTGACCAGCATCGACGTCTTCGCGCTGTTCGATGATCTCCTCGCGGGCAGCGTGCTGCCCGACCTGACGAACCTGACCGAGTCCTGCCTGTCCGCCGTGTTCATCCCCTGCACCGACCCGGACAGCTCCCTCTTCTGGGACAACGTGCACCCGACCGCGGTGGTCCACGCCGAACTGGCCCGGCAGATCGAGGCCGCCTATGCCCCGCCGGTGCCCGTCCCGCCCGCGCTGCCGCTTCTGGCTGGCGGCCTGCTGGCGTTGGCCTGGACTGGCCGCCGCCGGACCCGTGCCGTCACGCCACAGTGACGCGCCGCTCACGGCGAATCGCTTTGCCCGGCCTGCAGCAGCGGGGATATTGTGCTATCCGCGCTGCAAACGCTGTCCGAAATCAAGCCGAAAGGCCCGTTCCGCCCATGTCCGTTCCGACCCGCCTCGACCGCCGCCTTTTCCTTGCCGCCGGGATCGGCGCCCTCGCCGCGCCCGCCCTCGCCCAGACCGCAGAGACGCCCGAGGCCGAAGCGGCTGCCGCCCCCTGGACCCCGGACCCGATCATGCCGCGCGTGGTGCGGCTGGCCGAACCGCTGGCGCCCGGCGAGATCCATGTCGAACCGGCGACCTTCTCGCTGCTCTGGACCCTGTCGGGCAACCGGGCGATCCGCTACGCGGTCGGCATCGGCCGGGGCGATCTCTACGAATCCGGTGAGTTCTACGTCGGTGCCAAGAAGGAATGGCCGTCCTGGACCCCGACGCCGGAAATGATCGAGCGCAACCCGTCCGAATACAAGCAGTGGGAAGACGGCATGCCCGGCGGGCCCAACAATCCGCTCGGCGCGCGGGCGCTCTACCTCTTCGTGCCGGGACGGGGCGACAGCTTCCTGCGGATCCACGGCACCAACGCGCCCCGGACCATCGGGTCGGCGGTGTCGAACGGCTGCGTCCGGCTGGTCAATCCGCATATCCAGCACCTCTACGAACAGGTGCCGATGAACACCCGCGTGGTGCTCGGGGCCAAGGCCTAGGCCAGCGGGTCGATCCCGGTCCGGTCCAGGAAGTCAATCGCGCCGCGATCCTCGATCTCGCCCCGTTCGATGTTGGCGACGGTACGGCGGACCTTGCGGCCGTATTCCCCGGCCTTGCCCTTCAGGTTGGGCCCACGCGAGATCTTGGCCTCGAGCTCCTGCCGCGACCGGGCGTAGTAGTGATTGAGCTGGACCCGCGCGGTGGAATAGAAGTCCGGCTTCTCGCGGCCCGCCATCGGGAACCGCCGGCCGGCATCGTTCCACACCGCGTCCCCGGCGTCGGTCTCCGCGGAATGGACCCGCAAGGCGGTCAGCCGGCAGGGATCGACCAGCGACTTGAAGGCCCGGACCCCGCGCAGGTCGCTCATCGGGTCGGGCGACCGGCGGGTGTAGTTACGCAGCACGCCGCCGGCCGGCGGGGCGTCGTGGCCGGAATGGCCGAACATGTGCCACGGCAGCGCGACATAGGGCGCGTCGAGCCCGTCCAGAGCCTCGGTCAGGCTGGCGCCCCGGGTCGGGATCAGGAATTCATCCACGTCGATGAAGGCCATCCAGCGCAGATCCGCACCGAAGTTGGATGCGCAATGGGCATAGGCCAGCACCTGGTTGTGGATCTCGCGGTCGAGCCGGGCGTCGCGCAGGTTCTGCGCCCAGGGGATCACGGTGAGGCAGTCGGCGGGCAGCGCCGCACGCAGGACCTCGATGGTGCCGTCGGTGCTCGCCCCGTCGTAGACGACGAACCGGCGCACGCCCACCGCGTGATGGAACCGGGCCCATTCGGCGATGTGGGCGGCCTCGTTGCGGACGATGAGGCCGATGCCGATCCCCGCCCGGTCCGGGGCCGGACGGGGCGGGGTCAGGCCGACCTTGGTCAGCTTGTCGAGAAACGGCAGGCGCACCCTCAGCCGGGCAGCTTGGCCATCCGCAGGTAGGGCAGCTTGGTCTCGATGGAGCCGTACTTGGCGATCGCGTCGGCATCGCTGACCGCCACCGGGACCACCACGTCCTGCCCGGGCACCCAGTTCGCCGGGGTGGCGATGTTCTCGCGCGCGGCGGTCTGCAGCGCGTCCAGCGCGCGCAGCACCTCGGCGAAGTTGCGGCCGATGGTCATCGGGTAGGTCATGGTCAGCTTCAACTTCTTGTCCGGCCCGATGATGAACACCGAACGCACGGTCTGGCTGTCGGCGGGGGTGCGGCCTTCGGGCAGGTAGGCCTCGGCGGGCAGCATGTCGAACGCCTTCGACACCTCCAGCCCGTCATCGGCGATGATCGGGAAGCCCGGCTTCGCGCCGCCCACCGCCTCGATGTCGCCCTTCCACTTCCTGTGGTCCTCGACCCCATCGACCGACACGCCGATCACCTTGGTGCCGCGCTTTTCCCACTCGGCGGCAAGCTGGGCGACGGCGCCGAACTCGGTGGTGCAGACCGGGGTGAAATCCTTCGGGTGCGAGAACAGGATCGCCCAGCTGTCGCCGATCCAGTCGTGCAGCGCAAAGCGGCCCTGATCGGTCTCGACGGTCAGGTTCGGGATCTCGTCGTTGATGCGCAAGGCCATGGGAGTCCTCCTTTGCGGTCTTGTGGCGGGCGGCAATTCGGCCCATTGATCTGGTTCGCATATAGGCCGTTCCCCGTCACCATGCCACCGGGGCGGCGCAGTCCGGGCCGGCTATTTCCGGCCTTCGGAAACAGGAAATGACAGTCATGCTCGACAAGCGCCAGTTCTACATCGACGGAGCCTGGGTTTCGCCGGCCGAGGCGAACGACCATCCCGTCATCGACCCCTCGACCGAGGAGGTCTGCGCCACGATCTCGCTCGGGTCGGACGCCGACACCGACCGCGCCGTCGCCGCCGCGAAGGCGGTGGAGGCCGATTGGGCCGCGACCAGCCCCGCCGAGCGGGTCGGCTACGTCCGCGCCATCCTCGACCAGTACGAGAAGCGCAAGGAAGACCTCGCGCAGGCGATCAGCCTCGAGATGGGCGCGCCCATCGACCTCGCCCGCGAGTCGCAGGCGACCTGCCTGCCGTGGCACGCCAAGGGTTTCCTGCGGGCCTTCGAGACCTTCGAATGGGTCCGCCCGCTGCGCCCCGACACGCCGCACGACCGCGTGGCCTGGGACCCGATCGGCGTGGTCGGCCTGATCACGCCGTGGAACTGGCCGATCAACCAGATCAGCCTCAAGGTGATCCCGGCACTGCTCGCCGGCTGCCCGATGGTGCTCAAGCCTTCCGAGGAGGCGCCGCTCTCGGCGATGGTCTTTTCCGAGTTCGTCCACGACGCCGGGGTGCCGAAGGGGGTGTTCAACCTCGTCAACGGCGACGGCGCCGGGGTCGGAACCCGGCTGTCGGCGCACCCGGACGTGCAGATGATCTCGTTCACCGGCTCGACCCGGGCCGGGCGCGCGATCTCGCGGACCGCGGCCGAGACGCTGAAGCGGGTCACGCTGGAACTGGGCGGCAAGGGGGCCAACATCGTCTTCGCCGACGCGGACGAGAAGGCGGTGAAGCGCGGCGTGCTGCATTGCATGGAAAACACCGGACAGTCCTGCAACGCGCCGACCCGGATGCTGGTCGAGCGATCGATCTACGACCGGACGGTACAGACCGCCCGCGAGATCGCCGAGGGCGTCGGCGTCGGCCCCGCCAGCCAGCCCGGCCCGCATATCGGCCCGGTCGTCAACCGGCGTCAGTGGGACAGCATCCAGGCGATGATCCAGAAGGGCATCGACGAAGGGGCGCGGCTGGTGGCCGGCGGCCCCGGCCTGCCGGACGGCGTGAATCGCGGCTTCTTCGTCCGGCCCACGGTGTTCGCCGACGTCTCCAACGACATGGCCATCGCCCAGACCGAGATCTTCGGCCCGGTCCTGTCGATCATCCCCTTCGAGGGCGAGGACGAGGCGGTGCGGATCGCCAACGACACGCCCTACGGCCTGACCAACTACGTCCAGACCGCCGACGGCGCCCGGCGCAACCGCCTGGCGCTGCAACTGCGCTCGGGCATGGTGCAGATGAACGGCAAGTCGCGGGCGCAGGGCGCGTTCTTCGGCGGGCAGCGGCAGTCGGGCCGGGCCCGCGAGGGCGGCATCTGGGGGATCGAGGAATTCCTCGAATCCAAGGCGATCAGCGGCTGGGACCCCGAGGCGGAGGCGATCGCGGCGGAGTAGGCCCCGAGGCACCTTTCGGCCGGGCGCAGGGCCACGTGCACGAATGCACAAGTTCAGCGCCCGGACGCTCCTAAAACAGAATCTGCAAACATGCTATCTGGGCTCCGAATGAACATCGGAGTCCGCCATGCTCACCCAGATCAAGGGCCTGCACCACGTCACCTCGCTCGCCTCCTCGGCGCGCGAGAACAACGCCTTCTTCACCAACGTGCTCGGCCTGCGCCGGGTCAAGAAGACAGTCAACTTCGACGCTCCGGACGTCTATCACCTGTATTACGGCGACGAGGCCGGCACGCCCGGCACCGTGATGACCTACTTCCCCTTCCCGCACGCCGCGCGCGGCCAGCTGGGCACCGGCGAGGTCGGGCGCACCGCCTTCACCATCCCGGTCGGCACCGCCGCCGCCTGGCAGGACCGGCTTGCCACCTTCGAGGTCAAGAGCACGACCGACAGCCTGTTCGGCGAGACCCGGGTGCTGTTCGAAGGCCCGGACGGCGAGCTGTTCGCGCTGGTCGAGAAGGCGGACGACCGCGCGCCCTGGACCGGCAACGGCGTGTCCGAGGACATGGCGATCCGCGGCTTTCATTCCGCCGACATGCGGCTGCGGGATGCCGGCGCCTCGTCGGAACTGCTAAAGTTCATGGGCTACGAGGAAGCCGACCGGCAGGGCAACGTCACCCGTTTCCACGTCCCCGGCGGCAACGCGGCGAACGTGATCGACATCGAGACCCTGCCCGGCGCCGCCCGCGGCGCGCAGGGGGCCGGGTCGGTGCACCACATCGCCTTCGCGGTCGAGAACCGCGCCCGGCAACTGGAGGTCCGCGAGGCCCTGCTCGACACCGGCTACCAGGTCACGCCGGTGATCGACCGGGACTATTTCTGGGCGATCTACTTCCGCACCCCCGGCGGCGTCCTGTTCGAGGTGGCCACCAACGAACCCGGCTTCGACCGGGACGAGGACACCGCGCATCTCGGCGAGGCGCTCAAGCTGCCGTCGCAGCACGAACACCTGCGTCAGGCCCTCGAACGGCACCTGGAGCCGATCGAATGACCTATCACGCGGCCCGGACCGACGGGGCGCCCGGTGCGCCCCTGATCCTCACCTTCCACGGCACCGGCGGCACCGAGGCCCAGTTCCACGGCTTCGCCTCCGAACTGGTGCCCGCCGCCCACGTGGTCAGCCCGCGCGGCGACGTGTCCGAGGGCGGCGCGCTGCGCTATTTCCGGCGCACCGGCGAAGGCGTCTACGACATGGACGACCTCGCCCGCGCGGTGGACAAGATGGCCGGCTTCGTCGCCGCCGAGAAGGACCGGACCGGGGCCGGCCGGGTGATCGGGCTCGGCTACTCCAACGGCGCCAACATCCTCGCCGCCACGATGCTCGCCCACCCCGATCTGGTGACCGACGCGGTGCTGATGCACCCGCTGATCCCGTGGCAGCCGAAGCCCCAGCCGGGGCTCTCGGCGGCGCGGGTGCTGGTCACCGCCGGCGAACGGGACCCGATCTGCCCGGCGCCGTTGTCGCGCGGCCTGATCGGCTACCTGCAGGCGCAGGGCGCGACGGTGACGGACCACTGGCACCCCGGCGGGCACGAGATCGCCCGGTCCGAGGTCGGCGCGATCGCGGACTTTCTCGCCACCGTCCCCGCCTAGGCGGTCAGAACGGCGCCGGGACGGTGTAGCGCACGCCCCGGCCGCCATCCGGGTGACGAAAGCCCAGCGTCTCGGCGTGCAGCATGAGCCGGGGATGGTCCCGCGCCGGCCCCTCGGCATAGAACGGGTCGCCGAGGATCGGGTGGCCCAGTTCGGCCATGTGGACCCGCAACTGGTGCGACCGGCCCGTCTTCGGCATCAGCCGCACCCGCGTCTCGCCGTCCCGCTGCCGGATCACGCGCCAGTCGGTGACCGCCGGGCGGCCCTCGGCATGGTCGACCTTCTGCTTCGGCCGGTTCGGCCAGTCGACGATCAGTGGCAGGTCCACGGTGCCGGTTTTCGGCTCCAGCAGGCCCCAAAGCCGCGCGACATAGACCTTCCGGGTCTGCCGTTTCTCGAATTGCAGCCCGAGGTGGCGCTGGGCGTGGGGGGTCAGGGCAAAGACCATCACGCCCGACGTGTCGCGGTCCAGCCGGTGCACCAAGAGCGCCTGCGGATAGGCCGCCTGCACCCGCGCCAGCAGGCAGTCGGACAGGTGGTCGCCCTTGCCCGGCACGCTCAGCAACCCGGCGGGCTTGTTGACCAGCAGGACCTCGTGATCCGCCTCGATGATGTCGAGCGGGTCCTTCGGCGGGTCGTAGTCCGCGCTCACCGGCGCCTCCGGAACAGGCTCAGCGAATACAGCGCCAGCGCCGCCCAGATCAGCGGGAAGGCGATCGCCCGGCCGAGGTCCAGTTGCTCGCCGAAGGCGAAGACGGCGACGAGGAAGATCATCGTCGGGGCCACGTATTGCAGCATCGCGATGGTGGTCAGCCGGACCTGCTTGGCCCCGTTGGCGAAGAGCATCAGGGGCACCGCCGTCACCAGCCCGCAGCCGATCAGCAGCAGGCTGTCGCCCGGGGTGTGGCGGCCGAACTCGCCGGCGCCGCCAAGCCAGATCAGGTAGCCAAGCGCCGCGGGGCTCAGGATCAGGACTTCCAGCAGGAACCCCTGGTTCGGGCCGATCGGCAACTGCTTCTTGGCCAGGGCATAAAGCCCCCAGGACACCGTGAGCCCCAGCGCCGCCAGCGGCAGCCGCCCCGCCATCACGGTCAGCACCACCACCGCCAGCGCGGCCAGCACCACCGCCGCCTTCTGCAACCCGGTCAGCCGTTCGCCCAGCAGAACGCCGCCGAGGAAGATCGAGAACAGCGGGTTGATGTAGTAGCCCAGCGCCGCATCCAGCGCCCGGTCCGACGCGATGGCCCAGACGTAGATCAGCCAGTTGACCGTGATCAACCCCGCGGTGACCGCCCCCATCGCCAGCGTCCGGGTCGATCCGAAGGCGGCGCGGATGTCCGCCGTCCGCCCCATCGCGATCAGCACCGCCCCGGCCACCGGCACCGACCACAGGATCCGGTGCGCCACCACTTCCAGCGGCGGCACGTGATCGAGGAGCTTCAGGTAGAGCGGCAGAAACCCCCACAGACCGTAGGCCCCCAGCGCGAAAGCCAGGCCGGCGGGACGGTCCGCGGTATCGCTCGGGTACAGGACGCGGGTCATGGCCCGCCGTAGTCAGAGGCCGCGGCGCTGGCAAGTCCGGCACCGATGAATTCGGGTGATCGGTCCCATCGTGCCGCCTCCGCTTGACCCGGCGGCTCGGGCACCGGACCTTGGCGGCGACAGGGGGGTGCCGATGGAACCGCAGATCGCCGCACGGATCAGGGACAGCTTCGCCCGGCAGGCGATGATGGCGACGCTGGGTGCCCGCCTGGCCGAGGTCACGGAGGGCCGGGTGGTCATCGAGGCCGAGGCCGTCCCCGACCTGTCCCAGCAGCATGGCTTTGCCCATGCCGGGCTGATCTTCGCGATCGGCGACAGCGCGGCGGGCTACGCCGCCCTCACCACCCTGCCGCCGGGGGCGGAGGTGCTAACGGTGGAGATGAAGATCAACCTGCTGGCCCCGGGACAGGGCCTGCTGACCGCCGAGGGCCGGGTGCTGCGCGCCGGGCGGCGGCTTGCCGTCGTGGCCGCCGACGTCTGGTCAGGCCGGCCCGATGGGACCCGCCGGCAGGTCGCCGCGCTGCAGGGCACGATGATCCCGGTCGAACCCTGAAACAGACCCTGTTCCGGCCCGATCAGCCTCGCATCCGGGTTCCGTCCGGGTCGTGGAACGGCCGCAGGGAGGCATCCGCAGCGACCCGCGTCCCGGCCACGTCGATCTCGTAGGCCGAGGCCAGAACCTGCGCCGCGCTTTCGCCGCGGCAGGGGACATAGCCCATCCCCACCGCCGCGCCGAGGTGATGGCCGTAGGCCCCCGAGGTCAGGAACCCAACGATCTCGCCGTCCCGCAGGATCGGCTCGTTGTGGTAAAGCAGAGGTTCGGGATCGCGCAGCCGGAACTGGACCAGCCGCCGGTCGAGCCCCGCCGCGCGCTTCGCCGCCACCGCGTCGGCCCCGACATGGCCGCCGGTCTTCTTCACCGCGAACCCGAGGCCGGCCTCGAGCACGTGATCCTCGCAGGTGATGTCGTGGCCGAAATGGCGGAACCCCTTCTCCAGCCGGGCGCAGTCCATCATGTGCAGGCCGCACAGCGTCAGCTCCAGGGTGAGAAGTTCCTCGAACACGTGCGCCGCCATGTCCGCGCCGACGTAGAGCTCCCAGCCCAGTTCGCCGACATAGGACACCCGGTGGGCGCGCACGATGCCGAGGCCGATCTCGATCTCGCGGGCGGTGCCGAAGGGGAACGCGTCGGGCGACAGATCGTCCGGGGTCACGGATTGCAGCGCGGCGCGGGCCCGCGGCCCCATCAGGGCAAGGCAGCCCTCCGCGGCCGTGACATCCGTGACGACGACGCGGGCCTCGCCCCGGTGGCGCAGCAGCCAGGTCTGGTCGGCCAGCCGGGTCGCCGCCGGGGTGACGACGAGGTAGGCGTCCTCCGCCAGCCGGGTCACCGTGACATCCGCCTCGATCCCGCCCCGGTCGTTGAGGAACTGGGTATAGACCAGCCGGCCCACCGGGACCGACACATCGGCGCCGCAGACCCGGTTCAGGAACGCCTCCGCGTCCGGTCCTTCGACCCTGATCTTGCCGAAACTGGACATGTCGTAAAGCCCGAGACCGGTGCGGACCGCCGCGAGTTCCGCCGCCACGTTGTCGAAAAACACCTGCCGGCCCCAGCTGTAGGCGTATGCGGCGGGCTGGCCGGGGCGGGCGAACCAGTTCGCGCGTTCCCAGCCGGCGAGTTCGCCCATCACCGCGCCGCGCTCGACCAGGTGCCGGTGGAACGGGGTCCGCCGGACGCCCCGGGCGGAGGCCTTCTGGCGATAGGGGAAATGGTCGGCATAGAGCAGGCCGAGGGTCTCGGTCGCGCGCTCGCGCAGGTAGCGGCGGTTGCGCTGGAACGGCTGGTTGCGGGACACGTCGACGTCGCCGAGGTCGAAGGGCCGGGCGCCGTCGGTCATCCACTGGGCCAGCGCCATGCCGGCCCCGCCGGCGGACTGGATGCCCACCGAGTTGAACCCGGCGGCGACCCAGACGTTGTCCATCTCCGGGCAGAGCCCGAGGTGGTAGGCGTCGTCGGGGGTAAAGCTCTCGGGGCCGTTGAAGAAGGTGTGGATCCCGGCCTCGGCCAGCATCGGCATACGGGCGACGGCTTGCTCCAGGATCGGTTCGAAATGGTCCACGTCCTCGGGAAGCTGGTCGAACTCGAACCCGTCGGGGATCGGACCCCAGGGTTTGGCGACGGGCTCGAAGGCGCCGACCATGATCTTGCCCGCGTCCTCCTTGTAGTAGGCGCATTCGTCGGGGACCCGCAGGACCGGCAACCGGCCCAGCCCGGCGATCGGTTCGGTGACGACGTAGAAGTGCTCGCAGGCCTGCAGCGGGACCGTGGTGCCCAGTATCCGGCCGACATCGAGCCCCCACATCCCGGCGCAATTGACCACGTGTTCGGCCTGTATAGAGCCGCTTTCGCCGGTCTCGGAGGTCCAGTCCAGCGCGGTGATCCGGCGCCCGTCGCGGCGGGCGGCGGTGACCTTGACCCCCTCGGCCACGATGGCGCCGCCCTGCCGCGCGCCCTTGGCCAGAGCCAGCGCGATATTGGCCGGATCGCCCTGCCCGTCCTTCGGCAGCCAGACCCCGCCCACCACGTCGGCGGATTCCAGATGCGGATAGCGGCCGGCGATGTCGGCGGGGCCGATCACGTCGATCTCGACCCCGAAGGCGCGGGCCATCGCCGCCGCCCGGCGCAGTTCCTCCATCCGCTCGACGGTCAGCGCCACGGTGATCGACCCGCAGCGCCGGAACCCGGTGGCGACGCCGGTCTCGGCCTCGATCGCGCCATAGAGCTCCTGCGAATACTTCGCCAGCCGGGTCATGTTGGCCGTCGCCCGCAACTGGGCGATCAGCCCGGCGGCGTGCCAGGTCGTGCCCGATGTCAGCCGCTTGCGTTCGAGCAGCACCACGTCGGTCCAGCCCTGCCGGACGAGGTGGTAGGCGACCGAACAGCCGACGATTCCGCCGCCGATGATGACGGCGCGGGCCCTGTCGGGGATCTGGGTCATGGCGAGGCTCTCCTTGTGAACCGGGCCGGGGGCGCCGCCCCCGTCTCGCGCCCGCGCGAGACTCCCCCGGGATATTTGTGGTCCGAAGAAAGCCGCATCAGACGATCTCGTGCCCGGCCGCGCGCAGCCGTTCGGCGAGCCGTGCGATATGGGCCGGGCCGGTTTCGCAGCAGCCGCCGAGGATCGTGGCGCCGTGGTCGATCCAGCCCATCGCATGGTCGGCGTAGGCGTCGGGTCCCATGTCGCGCCGGGCGCTCAGCGCGTCGACGGTGGGCCGGTCCTTCAGAAAGTCCTTGGTGATCTGGGTGAAGGCGTTGGCGTAGGCCCCGAGCGGCAGCCCGGAGCCGCCCAAGGCGTCCAGCGCCGCCGGCATCGCCTCGGGCGCCGAGCAGTTGGCGAGCAGGGCTGCAGCGCCGTGATCTGAGCCGAGTTGGGCAATATCAGAGACGGATTCGCCCGACCGCAGCCGGCTTCCGTCCTCGTCGTCCACCGTCACGGCAAGCCAGACCGGCAGGCCCAGCGGCACCGTTGCGTCGAGGATCGACCGGGCGTGGTCGAGGCTCGCCACCGTTTCGCAGAGGATCAGGTCGATCCGGGGGGCGAGCCGCGCCGCCGCCTCGGCGTAGAGCGGCACCGCCTCGGCGTGACCGGGGTGAATATCGGGCCGGTAGCTGCCCCGCAGGGGGCCGACGGACCCGGCGATCCGGCCCCGGCCGCGCACCGCCTCGGCCTCGTCGAGCGCGGCGGCGGCCAGCGCGTCGATCCGGTCCTCGATCCCCGCCGGCGCCAGCCGGTCGCGGTGCAGGGCGTAGCTGTTCACGGTGGCGACGGTGGCCCCGGCATCGGCGTAGTCGCGGTGGATCTCGGCCACGAGGCCGGGCCGGTCGATCATCACCTGGGTGGCCCAGAGCGGGGTCGGGCGGTCCCCGGCGCGACGGAGCAGTTCCTGCCCCATCCCGCCGTCGAGGAGGGTCATCCTCATGGGTAGATCTCTGAGAACTTCTTCTTGTAGGCCGCGATCATCGCGGCCTCGGTCGCGCCGTCGTCATAGGGCGGCGTGGTGAGCGGATAGACCCTCTCGACGCGGATCGCCACCAGGTCCGTGATCCGGGCCGCAAGCTCGCCCCACGCGGCGGCCCATCGGGGGTGGAGGTCCGAAAAAGGCCCTGTTCCAGCCGGAATCACCTCGGCCCGCCCGGCGATCCGCGCCCCCTTGCGCACGAAGACGTCGATGAAGTTGACCTCGCAGGCCGGGTTGGCGGCGAGGTTGCGCAGGGTGCCCGGGGACCGGATGTTGCCGAAGCCGATCCGGGTGTCGTCGATCACGAGGAAGGTCCCCTTGGGCGAGACGGCGGGCCGGCCGTCCGGCGTCACCGTCGCCACGAAGCCGAGCGGGAAACGCCCGATCAGGTCACGCACCCACGGGGAGATCATGCCCTCAGCCTCTCGTTCTCCGGATCCCAGAGCGGCGCGTCCGGCTGCACCACCGCCGGGCGGCGCGTGCCGAAGATGTCGACCTCGAGCGCGGTGCCCGGCACCGCGAGATCGGGCCGCACCATGCCCAGCGCGATCGACGCGCCGACCCGGTAGCCGAAGCCGCCGGAGGTCGTCTCGCCGACGATCTCGTCACCGTGCCAGATCGTGGACATGTAGGGGGCGTCGGCGTCGCCGGCCTCCACCGTCAGGGTCACGAACCGCTTGCGCAGGCCCTGCTGGCGGTCCGACAGCAGCGCGGCCTTGCCGGGGAAGTCCGGCTTGTCGAAGCGGGTGAACCGATCGAGCCCGGCTTCGAGCAGGGAGTAGTCGGTGCTCAGGTCGCCCTTCCACGCCCGGTAACCCTTTTCCAGCCGCAGGCTGTCCAGCGCATACATCCCGAATGGCCGGACACCGGCGGCGGCCAGCGCATCCCAGATCGGACCGGCGCTTTCGGGGGCGCAGTGGATTTCCCAGCCGAGTTCGCCGGCGAAGCTGACCCGGATCAGGGCGCAGGGCTCTCCGGCGACGGTGCCGTCTAAGCTCACCGACAGCCAGGGGGCGGTGAGGTCGTGCCCCGTGGTGAGCGGGCCGAGGATGTTGCGGGCCTTCGGGCCGGTGACCAGCAGGCATTCGGCCTCGTCGCTGTGATCGGTGACCGCGATCCCCGCGGGCGCGGCGCGGATGAAGATCTCCGCATCGTGCCATTGGGCCACGGCGGCGGTGATCAGGCCCACCTCGTCCGGGCCGTGCACCATGACCGAGGTCTCGGTCAGGATCCGGCCGCGCGCATCGGGGAAATAGGCGAGCCCGATCCGGCCCTCGGGCGGCAACCGCGATGCTGTCAGCCCGTCGACGAAGTCCCGCGCGCCCGGTCCCTCGATCTTGAGCCGGGTGAAGCCGGGGATCGCGATCATCCCGCAATGGTCGCGGACCGCCTCGCATTCGGCGCGGATCCGGGGCTCCCACAGGCCGGCGCGGTCCCAGGTCTGGGTCGCCGCCTCGGAGGTATCGTCGCCCGGTTCGGCATACCAGTTGGCCCGTTCCCAGCCGTTGTAGGCGCCGAACTGCGCCCCGGCGGCGGCCATCCGGCCGTGCAGCGCCGACAGCCGCCGGTCGCGCCCCGCAGGCCAGGCGTGGCGTGGGAAATGCATCGCGTATTCGTGGCCGTAGACCTCGACCGCCTTGGCGACGCAGTAGTCGTGGTCGGTGTAGCCGGTGTAGCGGCGCGGATCGACGGCCCACATGTCCCACTCGGTGCAGCCCTCGGTGACCCACTCGGACAGGACCTTGCCCGCGCCGCCTGCCTGGGTGATCCCGAAGGTGAAGACGCAGGCCTCGAAGGCGTCCGGGACGCCGGGCATCGGCCCGAGCAGGGGCAGGCCGTCGGGGGCATAGGGGATCGGCCCGTTGATCACCCGGCCCACCCCGGCGGTGCCGAGGATCGGCACCCGGGCCATCGCGTCCTCGATATACCATTCCAGCCGGTCGAGATCGTCGGGATAGAGCTGGAAGCTGAAATCGTCGGGCAGCGGGTCGTCGGGGGTGACCCAGTGGGGCCGACAGTTGCGCTCGTAGGGGCCGAGGTTCAGGCCGGTCTTCTCCTGCCGCAGGTAGTAGGACGAATCGACGTCGCGCAGCAGCGGCAGCTTGCGGCCGGTCTCGGCCATCCAGGCCTCGAGTTCGGGGATCGGCTCGGTCAGGAAATACTGATGGCTCATCGTCGCCATCGGCACCCGGCGGCCGCCGAAGGGCCGGAACCACTCGCCGACGCGCTGGGCGTAGTAGCCGGCGGCGTTCACCACCTTTTCGCAGGTGATGTCGCCCTTCCCGGTGTGGACGATCCACTGCCCGTTCCGGCGGCTGACGCCGGTCGCCGGGCAGAACCTCTCGATCCGGGCACCGGCCATCCGGGCGCCCTTGGCCAGCGCCTGGGTCAGCTGGGCCGGGTCGATGTCGCCGTCGTCCGGATCGAACAGCGCGCCGGCGAGGTCGTGGGTCTCGAGGAAGGGGTAACGGTCCTTGAGGTCGCTGACCTGCAGCAGTTCGAGGTCCATGCCCTGGTAGCGGCCCATGCCCATCGCGCGGGCGAATTCCATCATCCGTTCGCGGCTGTGGCCCAGCCGGATCGACCCGGTGACATGGTAGTTCATCGGGTAGTCCACCTCGTCGGCCAGTCGCCGGTAGAGGTCGAGCGAATAGCGCTGCATGTTCATGATCGCCCAGGAGGTGCTGAACGACGGGCAGTTGCCGGCCGCGTGCCAGGTGGAGCCCGCGGTCAGTTCGTTCTTCTCCAGCAGGACCACCTCCCAGCCGGCCCGGGCGATGTGATAGGCGCAGGAGGCCCCGACGGCGCCGCCGCCGATAATGACCACGCGGGCCTGGGTCGGGAATTCGGACATCGGCGGGCTCCGTCAGTAGATGGGCGGCGCGATCACCCAGATCACGACGCAGGGAGTGGCATGGGGGTTGTTCCAGCGAAACGGCTCGCCCCGGATGCGGAAACTGTCGCCGGGGCCGAGATCGTAGCGGTTCGGGCCGATCCAGAGCCGCAATCGCCCCGAGACGAGGTAGCCGACCTCCTGGGTGGGGCGGGTCACCGCCGCGGGCAGCGCGGCGCCGGGCTCGAAGGTGGAATGGACCACCTCGAAGGTATCCGTCAGATCCGGCGAAAGCAGCTCCTCGACCAGCCCGGCCTCGCGGCTGCCGATCGGACGGCGGGCGCCGGCGCGGACGATGTGGCCCTGTTCCTCGGGCGCGGCGGAGGACCGGAACAGGCTCGACACCGACACGTCGAGCCGCTCGGCGATCAGCCGCAGGTCGTCGATCGAGGGGTTGGAGATGTCGCGCTCGACCTGGCTCAGCCAGCCGACCGAGCGGTTGAGGGCCTCGGCCAGTTCAGACAGGGTCAGCCGGCGCGCCTTGCGCAGGGCGCGCAGGTCGGCCCCGAGGGTGCGGCTGTCGGCGGGCGGGTCGTGGAGCATCTCGGTGGTGAAATTTCCTGTCCGGTTTTCACTCTCACCCGAGTCGATGAAATCTCAAAGCGGTTTTTCACGAGCGTGTCCATCTCGCGGACGGTGGGTCGAGACCCACCTCACTCCCGGATCCTGCCGGCCGTGCCCGGAATCGTGAGGTGGGTCTCGACCCACCCTCGCGGTCCGGTGCCAGACCTGCCCGATCAGAGCCGCCCGAACACGTCCTGCAGGATCGCGCCGAGCCCCGCGGCATCCGCCGCATCGAAGGCGCCGGGCCGGTCGCTGTCGATGTCGAACACCCCGATCAGGCTCCCCGCGCCGTCCCGCACCGGCAGCACGATCTCGGACCTCGTGGAACTGGAACAGGCGATGTGGCCCGGGAAGGCGTCCACGTCCGGCACGATCTGCACCTCGCCGGTCCGGGCCGCCGCGCCGCAGACCCCGCGGTCGAACGGGATCACGAGACAGCCGTGACCGCCCTGGTAGGGACCGATCTTCAGCAGGCCCGGCGCCACCACCCGGTAGAACCCGGACCAGTCGAACCGGTCGTCGGCATGGTGCACCTCGCAGGCTACCGTCGCCATCAGTGCCACGGCGTCGTCCTCGCCCTCGGTCAGGGCGGCGACGGTCCTGCGCAGTTCGGAATAGTCGATCTTCGGCATCGCGCGGATATGGCGGGCCGCCGCCGTCAACGCAAGCGGCGCACCCCGAGGAGCAGCAACGCGGCGCCCGCCAGCAGCGGCGCCCCGCCCGGCAGCGGCACCGCCGGCGGCAGGACCGGTGTCGCAGTCAGGCTCGTCGCGCTCAGCCTGTTCGGGTCGCCGATTCGCGCCCGGCCGTCCCATTCCCGGTGTTCACCGGTCGCCCCGACCCACATCAGGATGTCCACATCCCGGTAGAGACCTGCCCCCAGCCGCCCGAGCGAGACCGACCCGTTGACCGGATCGATGGCGAAACTCCGCCCGGCGCAGACCCCCTCGAAGCAATCGATGCGTGTCTGTGTCGCGCTCAGGCCGCCCTCTACCTGCCAGTCGAAGCGGGGTTCCTGCGCACCCGGATTCGCCCCGCCCCAGAGGGTGAAGCTGTGGCGCGCGAGGGTGGACCCGCCGCTCCGGACCTCGTAGCCAAGCTGGACCCCGACCGCCTCGCTCGGCCCATCGAACGGGTTGCTGTCGCGCTGCGGGCCGCCGCTGCCGGCCATGAGTTCGAGGACCATGCCCTTGAGCTCGTAATTGAAGACGAGATCCTCGGCATAGACCGGGTTGTCGTTGAAGATTGTCAGCCGCTGCCGCGCCTCGAACCGGGCCGAACTCGCGCCTTTCACGTTGCCGTTTGCCCAGGCCACCTCGAGCCCGGCATAGGATGACCCGTCCGCCGCCATGAAGCCGCCGAGGTACGTGCAGGCGGGATCGTAGCAATCCCCCGACGTCAGGTTGGTCCCGGCGGTTTCGGAGCCGGTCTTGCCGTCGCCCTGGCTCAGCGGATCGAGCGGGCCGCCGGTCTTGCGCCACACCGCCTCGACCGCCTGGAACTGGCTTTCGATCGTGGCCGCGGCGGACGCGATCGGTGAGAGGAAAACGACCAAGGCAAGCAGGGCAGACCGCATGTCGGACTCCGTCGAACTCGTTACGCTTCGATCATCCTGCCCACCAAGAGCCGGATCGTAAACAG
>JBFKOW010000042.1:0-21592 GCA_041628615.1 Paracoccaceae bacterium
AGGACAGCGAGGCCAGGTAGAGATCGCGGACCCCGGCGGCTGCGGCGGCCTTCTCGATCCGGCGGCGGATCACGTAAAGCTCGCGCTCGAAGGACTCCTCGTCGATTCCCTTGGCGTTGGAGATCAGGATCTGCTCGATCTCCGGCCGGGTGGCGTTCGCCTTCTCGCCGAGACAGGTGATGTCCACCGGCACGTGGCGCCAGCCATAGATGTAGTGGCCCATCCGAAGGACTTCGGTCTCGACGATGGTGCGGCAGGTCTCCTGCGCGCCGAAATCGGTGCGCGGCAGGAACACCTGGCCCACGGCCATCAGTTCGTTCATGCGCGGCTCGTGGCCGGTGCGTCGGACCTGGCCGTAGAAGAAATTGACCGGGATCTGGACATGGATCCCCGCCCCGTCGCCGGTCTTGCCGTCGGCATCCACCGCGCCGCGGTGCCAGATCGCCTTGAGCGCGTCGATGCCGTTCTCCACCACCTTGCGCGACGGCTTGCCGTCGATGGCGACGACGAGGCCGACGCCGCAGGAGGCGTGTTCGTCATCGTCGCGGTAGAGGCCGTGCTCGGCCATCCACTTGCGCCTGGCTTCCTCGGCCCGGACCCATTCGGCATCGTACTTGGTCATGGCATGTCTCCCTGGGCGACACGGCGATTGTCGCGGTGGTGGTCTGCGGCGGCCGCCCTGTCGGCGACGCCCGCGCATTCGAAACCGGCCGGGGCGGGGCCGGCGGAGGCTGGGCAGCTGAGGCGCCGGCCGGCGATCATGGCCGCCACGCCGCGTCCGACACGCCGCAATCGTAGATCGGGGCGGTGGCGAAGAAGCCCGGCTCGCCCGGCAGGATGATCTGGACCGGGGTGTTGTCGCGCTCCGGCCCGGCCTCGCCCTCGTCCGAGATCGACCGCGTGGTGCCGGGCAGGAACAGCCGCCATTCCTCGCTGACGTAGTTGATCCCCTCCGACCGGGACCGGCCCTCCGGCCCGTCCACCTCGGCGGTGTAGGTCATCACCCGCAGCGGCACGTCGTCGATCTCGACGATCTCCCCGGTCAGCACGTCGGCGCCGCGATAGCGGGTCTCGCTGCCGTCCTGGTCGACGGTAGTGAAATCGTAGGTGTCGATCCCGGTTTCCAGCAGGTCGGTGAAGCTGGCCGGGTCGGGCCGCTCGCCCAGCAGGGTCCGGGTCTGCGAGAACAGGCTCAGGCTCTCGACCCACTCGGTCTCGTAGTTGATCCGGCTGGCGAAGACCGGGCCCTCCTCGACGAAGTCGACGCGCCACTGGTCGCCCTCGGCGTCGCCTTCGCAGGTGTAGTGGTTGGACAACATGCAGCCGCGCTGCTGCACGGTCAGGAACCCGGTGCAGCCCTCGGGCGGGGTCCATTGCTGGGCGGTGGCGGCAGCGGCCGGCAGAAGGGCCAGAAGGGCCGCGGCGGCGGCGGTCGTGGGGGTCAGTCGCATCGCTCAGTCACCTTCCTGGTAAGAAGACATGGTCAGGCCGCAGCCGTGCTTCGGGCGGGGCGACAGGAACCCCGGCTCGCCGCGAAAGATGAATTCCACCGGGCTCTCGTCCACTTCCCAGGTCTCGTCCGGGGTGGTCACGGTGCCGGTGCCCGACACGAACATCCGGTAATCCTCCGAGACGTATTCGCTGCCTTCCGAGGACCACAGCAGGCTGCCGTCCGGGGCGGTCGCCGCGATCCGGAACTCGGTCCGGTGCAGGGTCACGCCGTCGATCGTCACCACCTCGCCGGTCAGGCGGTCCTCGCCGGCATAGCGGGTCGGGCCGATCTCTTCGGACAGGGTGGTGAAATCGTAACTGTCGACGCCGCTTCGCATCAGCTCGGTCAGGCTCGCCGGGTCGGCCGGGTCCGGCGCCAGCCGCTCGCTGTGGCCGCTGGCGACGTGGAAGCTCTCGATCCACTGCGTCTCGGCATCGATCGCGCCGGCATAGACCAGGCCCTCTTCGGTCAGGTCGACGCGGCGCTGGATGCCGGGGGCGTCGGCGGCGCAGGTGAAGTGGTGCGACACCACGCAGGAGCGCAACTGCACGGTCAGGAAGGCGTCGCAGCCGACGGGCAGGCTGAACCTGTCCTGCGCCGCGGCGGGCGCGGCGGCGGCGGCGATCGCGGAAATGGCCAGCGTGCGGATCATGACACCTCGCCTCCGCAATCGTGGCGCGGCGTGGCGTCCATGAACCCGGGCTGGCCTTCGGTCAGGATCTCCACCGGCAGGGCGTCCCGGCGGTCGGTGCCGTCGGTCCGGGCCCAGGTGGCGTAGATCGACAGGCGGTCCGGGCCGAACAGGTAGGCAGTGCCGGCAAAGACCCCCTCCACCGCGCCCGAGGCATCCTCGGTGCGGTAGTCGAAGGCGATCTCGGTGACCGGGCGGCCGGCGATCTCGGCCGGGCCGATCACCCGGTTGGTGCCGCGATAGGTCACGCTGCCGCCCTCCGGATCGCTGGCCATGGTGTAGAGATAGGAGTCGGAGCCGGTGTCCAGCAGGGCGCGATGATCGGACGGATCCGCGGGCGGCATCTGGGTGCGCAGGGCGAAACCGGACGGCAGGTGGCGCATTTCGAGCCACTGGCCGGCGCCGTCGCGGACCGTGACCCAGCCAAGGCCGTCCGCGGTGGCGGTGGCCTGCACATAGCCCGGCTGCCCGCCGCAGCGCCAGTAGAGGCTGACCTCGCAGAGCCGGTGCTGGACGCTGGCCAGCGGGACGCATCCGGCGGGCGGCACGAACGGGGCGGCGACGGCGGGACCGGCGGCCGGCAGGGCGGCAAGGGCGGCAAGGGCCAGAGCGAGGGCGCGGATCATGGCCGCACCTCGAACGACGACATCATCATCCCGCAGCCGTATTTCGGGCGGGCGGCAAAGAAGCCGGGCTCGCCGGGATAGACGAACTCGACCGGGCTCAGGTCGCGGATGTCCTCGGGAGCATCGGCATACCAGCTTTCGCCCAGCACGAAGATCCGGTGGCGCTCGCTCACGAACTGGCGGCCCTCGCGGCGATAGGCGACGGCGCCGTCCGGGGTCAGCACGTCATAGCCGTATTCGGTGGTGCGCAGCGGTTCGCCGTCGATCACCGTCTCGCCGGTGATTCGGTCGAAGCCGACGAAGCGCTGCGCCGGCATCCCGCCCCGGTC
Organism: Paracoccaceae bacterium; assembly: GCA_041628615.1. Lineage (GTDB taxonomy): Bacteria > Pseudomonadota > Alphaproteobacteria > Rhodobacterales > Rhodobacteraceae > JAMWZF01. The sequence continues at coordinate 3,139 of JBFKOW010000042.1, forward strand.
CGGGATCACGGTGAAATCGTAGGTGTCGTGGCCGGTGGCGAACAGCTCGCTCAGGCTCTCGGGATCCTCCGCCGGGACCACCATGTCCTCGCGGCGGACCGGATTGACGTAGAAGGTGGTGAGCCACTGGAACTCGGCATCCACCTGCTTGACCTGGAACGGGCCCTCCTCGGTGAACAGCGCCACCCACTTGTGGCCCTCCGGGTCGCCCTCGCAGGTCCAGACATGGGTCATCAGGCAGCCGCGGTTCTGGATCGTCAGGGCTCCGGTGCAGCCGGCGGGGGGCGAGAACGACCCCTGCGCCGACGCCGGAGCGGGCACCGCCGCCACAAGCCCGACCCATAGCGCCACGGCCAGCGTCGCCGCGGGGGCGGGCCGGGAAGTGGCAAGGCAGGCTGACAGGTCTCTGGTCACGCTCTCTTCACACTCCGGGTCAGTACCGCTGACCCATCCGGGGCCGGGGAAGGGCCGCGAGGCGCCCACGCACCGACCCGATACCGACGCGATACCGACGTGATACCGACACGCCGGCCCTCGCCTATTCCGCGGCCACGGCGGCCGCCGTGGCCAGCCGTTCGAGGATCGCGTCGGCGCAGTCGCGGCCGTCGCGGATCGCCCAGACGACGAGGGACGCGCCGCGCACGATGTCGCCGGCGGCATAGACCCCCGGCAGGGCCGTGGCGCCGGATCCGAATTCGGCCTTCACGGTGCCCCAGCGGGTCACCTCGAGCCCTTCGGCGCCCCAGAGCCGGGGCAGGTCCTCGGGTTCGAAGCCCAGCGCCTTGATGACGAGGTCGGCGTCCTCGACGTAGTCCGACCCCTCGACCAGTTCCGGCGACTGGCGGCCGGTCGCGTCGGGGGCGCCAAGGCGCATCTTCTGCACCATGACCCCGGTCACCGCGTCGCCGGCAAAGCCCTTCGGCGCCGAGAGCCAGACGAAATCGACGCCCTCCTCCTCCGCATTGGCCACCTCGCGCTGCGAGCCGGGCATGTTGGCACGGTCGCGGCGGTAGAGGCACTTCACGCTCTTCGCGCCCTGCCGGATCGCGGTGCGGACACAGTCCATCGCGGTGTCGCCGCCGCCGATCACCACCACGCGCTTGCCTTCGGCGTTCAGTTCGCCCGAATCGAACTCGGGAACCTCGTCACCGAAGGATTTCCGGTTCGAGGCGGTGAGGTAGTCGATGGCGCGGACGATGCCGCCGGCGCCCGAGCCCGGCATCTCGAGATCGCGGGACTTGTAGACCCCGGTGGCGATCAGCACCGCGTCGTGGGCCGACCGGATGTCGGCGAAGGAGATGTCGACGCCGACATCGCAGTTCAGCCGGAACGCGACGCCGCCCGCCTCCAGCTGCGCCATCCGTTTCATCACCACGTCCTTCTCGAGCTTGAAGCCCGGAATGCCGTAGGTCATCAGCCCGCCGCCCCGGTCGTAACGGTCGTAGACGGTGACCTGCACGCCGGCGCGGCGCAGACGGTCGGCGGCGGCCAGCCCGGCAGGCCCGGCGCCAATGATGCCGACGCTTTCCGGCCGCTCGGCGGCGGGGACGATCGGCCTGACCCAGCCCTCCTCCCAGGCGGTGTCGGTGACGTATTTCTCGACCGAGCCGATGGTCACGGTGCCGTGGCCCGACTGCTCGATGACGCAGTTGCCCTCGCAGAGCCGGTCCTGCGGGCAGATCCGGCCACAGATCTCGGGGAAGGTGTTGGTGGCCTGGCTGAGCTCGTAGGCTTCCTGCAGACGGCCTTCGGCGGTCAGCCGCAGCCAGTCGGGGATGTTGTTGTGCAGCGGGCAATGCGACTGGCAATAGGGCACGCCGCACTGGCTGCAGCGGGCGGCCTGCTCGGCGGCCTTCTCGGCGGCGTACTCGGCATAAATCTCGTCGAAATCCGTGCGGCGTATCTCGGCCGCGCGCTTCTCCGGCATCGCCCGCGCCACGTCGACGAATTTCAGCATCTCGGATCTGGCCATGCCGCCACTCCTCCAACAACCCGTCCGCACCTCCTAGACGCGAATCAATCGGGATAAAAGTCAAAAGCGCTGACCTATTAATCGTTTTCTCAATGCTGCGCCGCGGAAATTCTGCAAAGACTCTGTGAAAATAGGTCCGATATGATACTTATTTCGGGATTCACCGAGCCCGATCAATCGGTTAAGGTCGAGCCAAAGACGCAGAGCGGATCATGCCCCTATTCCAGCTTGTCCTGATCGCGGTGATCCAGGGGATCACCGAATTCCTGCCGGTGTCGTCCTCGGGGCACCTGATCCTGTTCCCCCTGCTCACCGGGCTGGCCGACCAGGGCCAGGTGATCGATGTCGCGGTGCATGTCGGCACGCTCGGCGCGGTCATCGTCTATTTTCGGGCCGACGTCCGGCTGGCGCTGGGCGGCGCGCTGCGGCTGATGCGGGGCAAGGTCGACACCCAGGGCGCCTTCCTCGCCCTCTGCCTCGGCATCGCCACGGTGCCGGTGGTGATCGCCGGGGTCGGGCTCAAGCTAACCGGGCTCGACGACGCGATGCGGTCGGTGGCGGTGATCGGCTGGACCATGATCCTGTTCGGGCTGTTGCTCTACTGGGCCGACCGGACCGGGGCCGAAGACCGGGACGCGGCGCGCTGGTCGATCCGGCATGCCTGGGTGATGGGGCTGTGGCAAGCGGTGGCGCTGGTCCCCGGCACCTCGCGGTCCGGCATCACGATCACCGCCGCGCGGATGCTCGGCTATGCCCGGCCGGACGCCGCGAAGCTGGCGATGCTGATGTCGATCCCGACGATCATCGCCTCGGGGGTCTTGCTCGGGGCCGAGGTCGCGGTCACCGCCGACGCCGCCGCCGCGCGCGACGGCGCCATCGCCGCCGCCTTCGCCTTCGCCGCCGCGCTGGCGGCGCTGGCCGTCATGATGCGCCTGCTGCGCAGCGTCAGCTTCACGCCCTACGTGATCTACCGCTGCGCGCTGGGCGTCGTCCTGCTGTGGATCGCCTACGCCTGATCGGGCTTGCCGGGGCGCAGGTTCTGGGCCGAGGCGTTGATGTCGGAATACTGGCCCGACGGCCGGAACCGCCAGAGGTATTCCGGCAGGATCGCCTCCATCGCCGCCGGTTCGATCCCGAGATCGGCGAAGGTGCGCGCGCCGTCGGAGACCACGTTGTCGGTCCGCAGCGAAGCGACCTGGTCCAGCGTGATCGGCGCCTTGACCGCGCCGAGGCTCAGCGTCTCGCCGACACCGGCCACCCGGGCGATGATCCGGGCCGCCCAGAACGGGATGTTGAGCACCAGCCGGCGGCGGCGGATGACGACCAGCATGTCCTGCATCAGGGTGCGGAAGGTCTCGGCATCCGGTCCGCCGAGTTCATAGATCCCGGGGGCGGCCTTGCCTTCGACGGCAAGGCAGGCGGCCTGCGCCACGTCGTCGACATGGACCGGCTGGAACCGGGTTTCGGCGCCGACCACGGGCAGGACCGGGGACAACCGGGTCATGCCGGCGAAGCGGTTGAAGAACTGGTCCTCGGGGCCGAAGATCACCGACGGGCGCAGGATCACCGCGCCCGGCATGTGGGCCAGCACCGCCGCCTCGCCGGCGGCCTTGGCGCGGGCGTAGTGGCTTTCGCTTTCGGCGTCGGCGCCGATGGCGGAGAGATGGACCAGCCGGGCGACCCCCTCGGAGGCGGCGATGCGGGCGATGCGGCCCGCCCCCTCGTCCATCACGGCGTCGAAGTTGTTGCGGCCGGTGGCGTCGAAGGTGCCGACACAGTTGACGACCGCGTCCGCCCCGGCCAGCGCCGCGCGGACCGACGCGTCGTCGCGGATATTGGCGAAAACCGGCTCGACCTGGCCGACCGCGCCGTAGGGCTTCACGTGAAGCGCCTCGTTCGGGCGGCGCACCGCGACCCGGATCCGCCAGCCGTCCCGGGCCAGCCGGCGGGCGATGTAACGCCCGACGAATCCCGATCCGCCGAAGATGGTGACGAGGTTGGACATCGCTTCGCCCTCCGCGTTTGACCCTCCAGTGAGGTAACGTCAGCCGCTCATGCGGGCAAGGCGCAATCGGGCGCAGGCAGCGCCGGGGAATCGCGTTGACACGGTCTGCCGCCGGCCTTAAACGCCCATCCCACGACATCTATTGCCCAGATGGCGGAATTGGTAGACGCGCCAGCTTCAGGTGCTGGTGTCCGTATGGACGTGGAGGTTCGAGTCCTCTTCTGGGCACCATCCCTCCCCGCAGGACGTGAGGGACAATGGCCAATCATCTTTACCAGCGTGACCTTCCGGACGGACTCGATCTCGGCCCGGTGGTTGCCGTGGATTGCGAGACGATGGGCCTGAACCCGCACCGGGACCGGCTCTGCGTGGTGCAGTTGTCGGGCGGCGATGGCAATGCCCACCTCGTGCAGGTCGCGCAGGGCCAGACCGACGCGCCCAACCTCGCCCGGCTGCTGACCGATCCGCAGGTGCTCAAGCTGTTCCACTTCGGGCGGTTCGACATCGCCGCGCTGCTGAACGCCTTCGGGGTGGTCACGGCGCCGGTCTACTGCACCAAGATCGCGTCCAGGCTGGTGCGCACCTTCACCGATCGGCACGGGCTGAAATACCTGCTGCAGGACCTGGTCGGCATCGACATCTCGAAACAGCAGCAAGCCTCGGACTGGGGGGCGGAACATCTCACGGAGGCGCAGCTCGAATATGCCGCCTCGGACGTGCTCTACCTGCACCGCCTGCGGGACGAACTCGACGCGCGGCTGGCCCGCGAGGGCCGCACCGAAATCGCGCAGGCCTGTTTCGATTTCCTGCCGACGCGGGCGCAACTCGATCTGGCGGGCTGGCCCGAGATCGACATCTTCGCTCACTGACCGCGATGGCCGACGCCGCGACCTTCCTTTCGACCGCCCGGCGCGTGATCCGGACCGAGGCGGCGGCGCTGACCGCGCTCGCCGACGCGCTCGACGACAGTTTCGCCGCCGCGGTCGAGACGATCCTCGCCGCCCGGGGGCGCATCATCGTCAGTGGCATGGGCAAGTCCGGGCACATCGCCCGCAAGATCGCCGCCACCCTCGCCTCGACCGGCACCCCGGCGCATTTCGTCCACCCCGCCGAGGCGAGCCACGGCGACATGGGCATGATGACCCGGGACGATGTCGCTCTGGTCCTGTCGAACTCGGGCGAAACCCCCGAGCTCGCCGATCTGGTGGCGCATACGCGCCGGTTCCACATCCCGCTGATCGGCGTCGCCGGGCGGGCGGAGAGCACGCTCCTGCGGCAATCCGACGTCGCGCTGCTGCTGCCGCCGGCCGAGGAAGCCTGCGGCGCCGGGATCGTGCCGACCACCTCGACCACGATGACCCTGGCGCTGGGCGACGCGCTGGCCGTGGCGCTGATGGAGCACCGGCAGTTCAGCCCCGAGGATTTCCGCGACTTCCACCCGGGCGGCAAGCTGGGTGCGCGGCTCTCCAAGGTCGCCGACCTGATGCACCGCGACGACGCGCTGCCCCTGGCCGGCCCGGACACGCCGATGTCGGACGCTCTGCTGACCATCTCGCAGAAGGGATTCGGCGTGGTCGGCGTCGTCGACGGGGACGGGCGGCTGGCCGGGATCGTCACCGACGGCGACCTGCGGCGGCACATGGCGGGCCTGCTGGACCGGACGGCGGGCGACGTGATGACTCGCGGGCCCCGCACCATCGGCCCCGGCGCGCTGGCCGTTGAGGCGGTGGCGACGATGAACGCCCACAAGATCACCTGCCTCTTCGTGGTGGACCCGCCGAGGTCGGACCGGGTCATCGGGCTGATCCACATCCACGACTGTCTGCGCGCCGGCATCGCCTGATCCGATGGCCGTCTTCGAGAACTTCTATTCCGGGCTGGTGCGGTGGCTGAAACTGCTCCTACCGCTGGCGGCGCTGGGACTGCTGTCGACGATGTTCCTGTTCGACACCGGGCCGCGGGACCGCGATGCGATCCCCTTCGCCGAGATCGAGGAACTGGCCCGCGAACAGGCGATCTCGGAACCCTACTTCGCCGGGGTGGCGGACGACGGATCGCTCGTCACCGTGTCGGCCCGGTCCGCCCGGCCCGACGGCGCGGGCGGGCTCCGGGTCGATGCGCTGCGGGCGGAAGTCAACGCCACCGACGGCAGCCGGGTCACCCTGTCGGCGGGCAGCGGCGCGATATTGGATAGCGGCCGCACCGCGCGTCTGGATGGGCTGGTGCGGGTCAGCACCTCGACCGGCTACGAGATCGAGACCACCGGCGTCACCGCCGGGCTGGACACCGGCCGGGTCGAGACCATCGGCCCGCTGGCGGCCCACGCCCCGTTCGGAGAGCTGACCGCCGGCGGTCTGGTCATCGACAGCGGCGAGGCCGGGGCGCAGCTGACTTTCACCGGGGGTGTTCGGCTGGTATATCGGCCGCAGGAACGGGAGCGTTGAATTGAGCCTTTTTCGTCATGTCCTTGCCGGCTGGCTGATTCTCGCCGCGCCGTTCGCCACGGCCCAGACCAATGTCGCGGTGGGCGGGCTCAATGCCGATCCGGACGCACCGATCGAGGTGACGGCGGACGCGCTGTCGGTGGACCAGGACACCGGCGAGGCGGTGTTCGAGGGCAACGTGGTGATCGGGCAGGGCGACCTGCGGATCGCCGCCGCGCGGGTGCTGGTGGTCTATGACGAGACCAGCGGCGACATCGCCCGGCTGGAGGCCGGCGGCGGCGTCACCTTCGTCACCGAGACCGAGGCCGCCGAGGCCGCCGAGGCCCGCTACGACCTGACCACCGGCACGCTGGTGATGACCGGATCGGTCCTGCTGACCCAGGGCGCCACCGCGATCGCCGCCGACCGGATGGAGATCGACCTCGAGAACGGCACCGCCGCGATGTCGGGCAACGTGCGCACCGTGTTCCGGCAGGGCGGGAACTAGGCCGTTGGCGGAGGGCCCAACCCTGTCGGTGACCGAGGGCGATGTCGGCCTGAAGGTGGTCAACCTGCGCAAGAGCTACCGCAAGCGGCCGGTGCTGCGCGACGTCTGCCTGTCCCTCGACCGGGGCGAGGTCGTGGCGCTGCTCGGGCCCAACGGGTCGGGCAAGACCACCTGCTTCTACGCCATTGCCGGGCTGATCACGCCCGAGGGCGGCCACGTCATCGTCGACGGCCGGGACGTCACCGCGCTGCCGATGTATCGCCGGGCGCGGCTGGGCATCGGCTACCTGCCGCAGGAGATGTCGATCTTCCGCGGCATGAGCGTCGAGGACAATATCCTCGCCATCCTCGAAATCACCGAGGAGGATCACACCACCCGGCGCGAACGGCTGGAGGAACTGCTCAGCGAATTCTCGATCGAGCATCTTCGGCGGGCCCCGGCGCTGGCGCTGTCGGGTGGCGAACGGCGCCGCTGCGAGATCGCCCGCTGCCTCGCCGCCGGGCCGAAATACGTGCTGCTGGACGAGCCCTTCGCCGGCGTCGACCCGATCGCGGTGGGCGAAATCCGGCATCTCGTCGCCGATCTCAAGACGCGCGGGATCGGCGTTCTGATCACCGACCACAATGTCCGCGAGACCCTTGATATCGTTGACCGGGCCTACATCCTGCACGATGGCCGCGTACTGATGTCCGGCACCACCGAGGAGGTCATCCGCGACGAGAACGTGCGCCGGGTCTACCTCGGCCAGACCTACGCGCATTAACCCAAAACCGATTGACAAGTCCGACCCGGTTGCAGCCAAATGGGGGGGATGACCGCGCTTCCGTCTTCCCGCAATCGTCGTCGGGCCGCCCTTCCCGGAGGGCAGTTACAGGACAGCAGCACAGGCAGGACACCCCGTTCGCACGCAACATTGGGGACCGGCATGACCGGGCGCGGATCGGCGTGCGAGGCAAAGAGCAAAGGGAGACCAGAATGCGATACCAGATCAGTGGCAAGCAGATCGATATCGGCGAAGCGCTTCAGATCCACGTCAAGACCGAGCTTGGCGCGACGGTGGAAAAGTATGCCGGCCGGCCGACTGATGCGACTGTCATCTTCTCCCGTTCGGGGCACGAATATGTCTGCGAGACCGTCGTGCACCTGTCGACCGGGCTGACCAGCCAGGCCAAGGGCCACGCGACCGAGATCTACGGCGCGTTCGAGGCCTGCCTCGAAAAGATGGACAAGCAGTTGCGCCGCTACAAGCGCCGCCTCAAGGACCATCACAAGGCCCGGCAACACCCTGTTGAACTCTCGGAAGCGGGCTCTTATATCCTCGCCGCATCTGACCATTCGGAAGACGACGAGCCCGCCAACGACGTTTCATCGATGATCATCGCCGAGATGGAGACGAAGATTCCGTCTCTGAGCGTCGGCGAAGCGGTCATGCAGATGGAGCTTGCGCACGCACCGGTTCTGGTTTTCCGCAACGAGGGACACGAGGGGATCAACGTCGTCTACCGCCGCGACGACGGCAACATTGGCTGGATCGATCCCCGGAACGCAGGCAAGTAGGCGGCCGAACCGCCTCTCGGAGACCAAGACGTGATGCAACTGGCCGAGATTCTGCCGCCTCAGGCGGTGAAGGTGCGCGCTTCTATCAGCAGCAAGAAGCGGCTGTTCCATGATATCGGCGACATGGCCAACGTCTGCTTCGGGCTTAAGCCCGAAGCGGTCGTCGAGGCGTTGCTGGAGCGTGAGGCGCTCGGCCCGACCGGCGTGGGCCACGGCGTCGCGCTGCCCCATGCCCGGCTCGACGGCTTGCCCGCGGTGCGCGGCCTGTTCCTGCGGCTGGAAAAACCGCTCGACTTCGACGCGATCGACCGCCAGCCGGTCGATCTCGTCTTCGCGCTGCTTGCCCCGGAAGACGCCGGTGTCGAGCATCTCAAGGCGCTGGCGCTGGTCTCGCGGACCCTGCGCGACGGCGGCATCTGCACCAAGCTGCGCGCCAACACCGATGCCGCGACGCTTCACACCATCCTGACCGAAAGCGCCGCCAGCCAGGCGGCCTGACCGGGGCTCAGTTTGCGGCGGGGCCCCAGGGCCCGAAGCCGAAGGCGACATAGTCCCGCTGGTAGGCGTCCCGCGCCGCGGTCTCGATCGCGTCGTCGTAGATCGCCTCGAGCGCGGCCCGGTGCGGATCGGTCGACGCCGGCAGCGCGCCGCCGTCGGGCCGGCCGACCTGCGCGGCCAGCCACGGCAGGTCCCGGTCCATCCGCTCCTCCCTCACCAGCACGTCGAGCGGGGCGAAGCGGGCCGCGGCCTCCACGACCGCCGCCTGCGTCGCCCAGTGCGCGTCGACCCGGATCGCGGTCTGCCCGCCGAGATTCTGCCGCAGGAACCCGAGGAAGGCGAGGAACGCGGCACGGTGCCGGTCGAGGTCGTAGGCCGGGTCGTCGGGGCGCTCGGGGATCGGCAGCCTCAGGTCCCGCCGCAGGGTCGCCCGGATCTCGGCATAGCTGCCCGGCCCGGTGTTCAGGATCCTGTCGCAGAAGGCGGCGTGGGCGCGGGCCACGGGGTGCCGCAGCACCGTGAAGGCGCGGTGACCGGGATTGCGGCGCTTCCACTGGCGCAGGGTCTTCTGGGTAAAGCCGGACTCCAGCGCGTCCTCGGGCGCACCGTCAAGCGACGCCAGCCAGCCGGTCGTGGCCGCCTCGGGTCCGGACCGGAGCGGGAAATAGAGCAGCGGCGCGCGCGCCGCGGCGACGTAGGTGGGCACCGCCGGCCCGCGCCGCGGTTCGAAATTCGGCGTCCAGTCGAGGTTGAACCGGTCCAGCCGGGCCAGCGCCGCGACCATCGCGTCGTAGTTCTCGACCTTGGCCTCCATCGGTTCGGGATTCTGCTTCTTGAGCTTGCGGTCGAGTGAGTCGAGGCGGCCCGGCGCGCCCAGCCATGCCGCCAGCCCGTTCATCACCGCGACATCCTGGAGGTCCTCGTACGCGACGTAGAAAGCGGTCTGGCCGCTGCGTTGCAGACCGTTCAGGAGCCTCACCTGGAAGGCTTGCAGCGCGCCGACATGGGCGTCGAACTCGGTGGCGTCGAAGCGGATCTTGCGCGACTTCGCGTGCCGGGCGCTGGTCAGTTTCCATTGCCCGGTGGCCTGGGCGATCTTCCAGCTGACATAGCTTTCGGCCGGGTTGCGGGTGAGGATGATCTTGGCGCACCGGGGATCGGACAGCAGGGTGTCGAGCACCCGGGGATCGTGATCGTTGAAGTAGCGGAAGCCGCGGAGTCCGCCGCCGGCATTGCAGATCGCGGCGAGCAGCCGGTGCGGATCGGCGTCCCGCTCGGCCTTGGCGATGCCGAGGATGTCCGCCGCGTCCGGGTAGCCGATGAAATGCGGGTTGAAGGCCTCGCCATGGCAGGTCAGGCCGTCGATTGCGTTCAGGTTCGCCTCGAGGAAATTCGACCCGGTCCGCATCTCGGCGAAGATCACGAAAAGGTCGAAACCGGGCATCGGTCAGCGCACCAGATAGGGCTTGCGCCCGGCCTTGCGCGGCGCCGCGCCACCGGGGGCCACCGGGAAATCGCCCATCAGGTAGGGGTGCATCCCCTGGTTCTTCAGGTTCTGCAGGAACTGGCCGAAGCCGGTCAGGTCGGCCATTCGCGGCGCCTCGGTCAGACGCCGCAGCCGGGCGCCGCCGATCTCGTCCACCACGGTCTGCAGCGCCTCCATCGGCGCCTCGATGAACTCGGCCATGGTCCAGATCCGGATCCGGGCCTTGGCATAGGGCGACCGGAGCGCATGCAGGTGGTCGGCCTCGATCTTCTGCAGATCCGCTGCCTCGGCCCGCAGGTCGGCGAAGTTGCGGTTGGACTGGAACAGGGGCACTGCCCAGGCCCCGGTGATGACGCTGATCTGCGCGTTCGGGTCCTTGGCGATGTCCCAGCTGATGTACTGGCTGTCGGCCGGCCCGAACTGGAAGCACTGCCGCTCGCCCCGCGTGTTCCAGATCAGGTTGGTGAGGAACATCCGCGCGTTGTAGTCGCGCAGTTCCGGGTGACGCGACAGGGCGCCCGCGTAGTGCACCTGCCGACCCTCGAACTCGGCCCCGCCCGGCGCGTAGAGGTGGCCGTGGACCCGCGCCCCGGTGGCCCGGGCGAGCCATGTCTCGAAATCCTCGAACAGCTCCGCGAAGCCCTCGAACACCGAGTAGGGAGCGGAGGTGAAGCCGTTCTCCCAGTTCTCGTTCGGAAAGCGGGACTGCATGTAGAGCCCGGCCCGGCCCAGGGTCCGCCGGTCGGTCGCCTTCGCGAAGATCCGGTCGATCTTGCCCGGGTTCGGCTCGGTTCCGCTCATCGCGTCACCGGCCGTCGACAGGAAGGTGTCGTAGAGCCTGTTGGCATGGGGCCAGATCTTGCGCGCGACGAAGCAGTCCGACCGACGCAGAAGCTGCAGGTGATCGTCGTAGAAGATGTGCGGCTTGCCCTGGAAATCGAACTTCGACAACGTCAGGGACCGGCTTTCTATGTTGCTCGAATAGAGCCGGGCGAGAGTCTGGAAATAGCTCTCGTCGGGGATCCAGACGCGGCGGAAATAGCTGTCGTAGACACTGCGCTCCGGGTCCTGGAGGATCGCGGACAGGGTCTGCCGGGTCAGGCACCACCATTGCGATCCCATGTGCGGCACGATGCCGTCCGGGATCCTGCGGCGGAGGTCGTAGCGGCGCTGGATGTCCACCCACTTGTCGAACAGCCACCGCTGGCGCCGCCACGAGAACGGGAACCGCAGCGTGAACCGCTCCTCGTCCAGCCCGCCGACCGTCCACGGCACGTCCGCCGTCGTCGCGCTCTCGATGAAGTCGGTGCGCGGGCGGGCGGCGAGGTAGTCGCACAACTCGGCCACCGGGCGCAGCGGCAGGCAGGAGCCGGAGGCCAGGTAGACGTGGCGCACCTGCGGGAAGGTCTCGAGCATCGTCTCGGAGGCCGAGATCGACGCCGCGACGATCCCCCAGGTGCCCCATTCGCAAAGATGCCGCTTGCTGAACCGGACATTGTCGAGATCGCCGACCGCCGAGACGAAGGCGTTGTAGTCGGCCCGCCGGACCTTGCGGTCGACATGCACCACGACCGGACAGCCCGCCGCGTGCCAGTGCCGAAGCACCTGCTCGGCCCGCCCGAAAGCGGTGTGGATCAGCAGGACGATCCCCACGCCGCTCATGCCCAGTTGCCCTTCGACATCAGGCCAAGGATCTCGAGCTGGCGCCAGTTGATGAACTTCTCGGACCAGTTGCACCACAGGTCCACGCCGCGTCCCGAGGCGGCGGCGTAGGCCTCGTATTCCTGGCTCCGGGCATAGTGCTGCCGGCGGGTCAGTTCCTCAGCGGCCTTGGCGCTGAAGGTGTCGAGGAACTTCGGATGCAGCAGGATTCCCGAGGCCTTTTCGCCGCCCCATTCGTCGTAGACCAGGTTCAGGCCCCGGGGCAGCAGCATGTGGGTCGAACTGACATAGGCGTAAGCCCGGTCCCACTTGACCAGCGGGATCTTGTTCAGCGCCGGCGCCCGCCACGGTTCGTCGGCGAAGAAGGCCCGCGCCCGCGGGCCGCCCTGGATCCACAGGTTGCCGAAGCGGTGGTTGCGGTAGATCGAGTAGTTCCCGGTATCGAACCAGGACGCGATCTCGAGGGGATCGTCGCCTCGACGGTAGGGCGTCGCGTCGATCGGGCCCTTGGGATACATGTCGAGCAGCATCGCCGACATCGACTTGATCGACGAGGCGTCGAGCCAGTCCGTCAGTGCCCGGATCGGCCGCGTGTCGCAGAACGGGTAGACGAAGAACTCGTCCGGGTCGACGACGAGGCACCAGTGCCGATGACCATGCCGCATCTGCAGCCAGTTGAGCCAGTCGACGCCGAACCGGGCGCGCTTGTAACTCCCGGTCGTGGTCCAGAGCGACACGTCGGGCTGCTCGGCAAGGTATTCGCGGCCGCCGTCGTCGCTGTCATTGTCGACCATCAGGAAGTGATCGACCCCCATCTCGCGGTAGTAGCGCAGGAAATAGGGCAGCCGCACATCCTCGTTGCGGAACGTCGAGAAGACCAGGATGTCGGTGGGCCGGATCGCGCCGGTTCGGTCCGCCACGGCGCGCAGCTGCCGGCTCTTGCGCATGGCACGCAGGCGCCAGCGCTTGCGTTGCAGCCTGAGCCGGTATGACTGAACGAACCCCAACCCTGCCCCTTCGGCGGCCCCGCCAGTTCCCGACCCTCTGCGCCGTTAACATGGCATGCTTAACACGGTCTTGAAATGCGCCGGCCAGCACGGCGGCAACCAGGGTTTCGGGTCCGGAACCTGCTCGGTCAACCTCTCGATTTCGTTGATCCAGAGATAAGGGTCCGCCGGGTTCAGGTAAACGGGAATGTCGCCCAGGGTCTCGCGGTAGATGGCAAGATCGCCACAGACGACCGGCGCGCCAAGCGCCGCGGCCTCCATCGGCGGCAGCCCGTAACCCTCGGCCCGCGACGGAAACAGCAGCGCCCGGGCATCGCGGATCACGGCGGCCAGATCGGCGTCGCCGAGGTCGGCGCGCTCGACGATCCGCGGCCCGGCGCGATCCAGCCGCTGGAATACCTTCTCATTGCGCCAGCCGCGCGGCCCGCAGACGACCAGCACCGGCGCAGCGGGACCGAGCCGGTCCCAGACGTCGAGCAGGAGCGCGTGGTTCTTGCGCGGCTCGATCGTGCCGACGGTCACGAAATAGGGCGGCACCTCGGTCCCGAAGACCGGGTTCGGCCCCGCGGACGGCGCCGGAAGCCCGACCCCGAGCGGCGCGACGACCAGCGGCGGCACCGGGCCGTTCGCGTGGCGCTTCAGGTCGGCGGCGGTGGCCTCGGAATTGCAGATGATCCGGTCGGCGCCGGTGAGCGCCGCGTCGAGCTTGCGCCGGAACCGCAGGGCCGTGCCCGGTCGCTGCCAGTCGGGGTGATCGAGCGGGATCGTGTCGTGGATCAGGACGTGCCGCCGCAGCCCCGCCCGGCCCAGCGCTGCCAGCGTGCGGCCATCCAGCCCGGCATGACCGACGTTGTAATAGTCGGTGACCCCCCGGCCGCGAAGCATCGCCGGCAATCGCCCCGGCAGGCACCGCGCCACCGCCAGGGACCGGGCGGTCGACACCGCCGCCTTCTGCGCCGCATCGAGCCGCCGGGACCAGCGCGAGATCCGGTCCATCGGCCCCCAGTCGTCCGCCTCTAGCCGGCGCCGGAACTCCGGCAGGCCGTAGCGGTCGAGTAGCAGGAAACCGAGGCCGGTGCGGATCAGTCCGAATGCGCCCGGCAGGCCGAGGAAATGGTCGAGATAGGCCAGCTCGACCCGGTCGACGCCGGTCCGCACCCGGTTCGCGCGCGACACCGACCGGGTGATATCGAGCAGCGGCAAAGGGCTCAGGCCCCGTAGCCCGGTCCCTGGTGCCAGCGCCAGGCGTCGGCGATCATGGTCTGCAGGTCGGAGCGGGCCGGGGTCCAGCCCAGTTCCCTCTCCGCCCGGACCGATCCGCTGACCAGCGCGGTCGCGTTGCCCGGCCGCCGGAGACCCTCGACAACCGGGACCTCCCGGTTGGTCACCGCCCCGGCATGGGTCAGGACCTCGCGGACCGAGAACCCACGGCCGGTGCCAAGGTTGAAGACGCGGCTGCCCTTGCCCTGTTCCAGCCAGCGCAGGCCGGCGACATGGGCGTCGACGAGGTCCATGACGTGCACGTAGTCCCGGATGCAGGTCCCGTCCGGCGTGTCGTAGTCGGTGCCGTAGATGGTCAGCGCATCGCGCCGCCCGGACACCGCGTCGAGCATCAGCGGGATCAGGTGGGTCTCGGGACGGTGGAACTCGCCGACCTCGGCCTCGGGGTCCGCGCCGGCCACGTTGAAGTAGCGGAAGATTACCGAGCGAAGGCCGTGGCTGGCGCCGAAATTCGCGAGCATGTCCTCGATCGCCCGCTTCGACGCGCCGTAGGCGTTGATCGGGGCCTGCACGCAATCCTCGTCCAGCATCACACCGTCCTGGTCGCCGTAGGTGGCGCAGGTGGAGGAGAACACGAAATCGAGACACCCGGCGGCCACCGCCGCTTCAATCAGGTTGATCGAACCGCCGACATTGACCCGCCAGTAGCTGCCCGGATCCGCCATGCTGTCGCCGACCTGGCTCAGCGCCGCGAAATGCATCGTCGCGACCGGCCTGTAGGTGGCGAAAACCTCGTCGAGGCGGTCGCGATCACGCAGATCGCCCACTTCCAGCGGCCCGAAGCGCACGGCGTCCTCCCAGCCGGTCACGAGGTTGTCGTAGGTCACCGGCGTGTAGCCCGATGTGGCCAGCACTTTGCAGGCATTGGACCCGATGTAGCCGGCGCCACCGGTGACGAGGATCGTGCTCAACTGTCCGGGCCCTTCCGTGTGCCTCGGGAGATCCTACTGCGCCGCGCTGCGCAGGGCCACAAGCTCGTCGAGATACCGCGAGAATTCCGCCCGCAGATCCTCGCGGGCGAGGCCGAACGCGACGGTGGCCTGCAGGAACCCGGCCTTCGACCCGCAGTCGAACCGCTGGCCGCGGAACCGGTAGCCAAAGACCTCGCGGCCCTCGTCGATTTCGCGCGCGATCGCATCGGTCAGCTGCAATTCGCCACCGGCGCCGCGATCGATCCTGTTGAGGTTCTGCATGACCCGGGACGACAGGATGTAGCGGCCGATCACGGCGAGGTTCGAGGGGGCCTCGCCCTGCGCCGGCTTCTCGACCAGCCCGCGGGCGGCCACGACCGGGCCCCGATCGGCGCCGACATCGAGGATGCCGTAGGACGATGTCTTGTCCGCAGGAACCTCCATCGCCGCGACCATGCAGCCGCCGGTCTCCTGGTAGGCGTCGACCATCTGCTGCAGGCACGGCGTCTCGGCGGCGATCACGTCGTCGGGCAGGATCACCGCGAAGGGTTCGTTGCCGACAAGACGGCGCGCGCACCAGACCGCGTGGCCGAGGCCCAGCGCCTTGTGCTGCCGGATATAGGCGATGGCTCCGGATTCCATGTTCGTGGTCTTCAGGATTTCCAGAAGCTCGGTCTTGCCGGCCTTGCGCAGCGCGGTCTCGAGCTCGGGCGCCTGGTCGAAGTAATCCTCCAGAGCGGACTTGCCGCGGGAGGTCACGAAGATGAACTCCTTGATCCCGGCGGCGCGCGCCTCGTCGATCGCGTACTGGATGAGCGGACGGTCGACGAGGGTCATGATTTCCTTGGGGACCGATTTGGTCGCGGGCAGGAACCGTGTCCCGAGCCCCGCCACCGGAAAAATGGCCTTGGTCACCTTGGTTTTCATGATCCGCCCCTCTGGTCTGTCAACTCGGTACCACACCCTGCGTCAACCAAACCTTATCATCCCTGATTGGGACGACAACATGGCCCCTGAACGGCAATCGGGCGGAAGCCAAATCGTGCCGTCACGGACCCTCGTCCATGGCCGGCTTGCCGCGGACCTCCTCGACAAGCCGCATTTCGCGGCGCACGCGCCGCCCGAACAGCCACGGCAGGAACACCGGATCGCTGCGCAGAGATCGCCCGAACAGGCCACCGGACTGAAGCCAGAAGCCCGGCATCCGGTAGATCAGGCGATGCGGCCGGGCGTGAGGGGAAAGAATCAGGGCCGTCGTCACGAACCCGTCGCGCGCCAGGCTGGCGGCCTGGGCAAGCACCGTCCGCCGCCGCCAGACCCGGCCCGCCACGACCCGGTGAAGCGGCCGCGAAACGTCGGCCGACGGGAAGCGCAGGAAGGGGGCGACCGGGTCGGGAAGCGGCGGCAGCGACCCGGTCTGCCGCGTCCGGCCGTCGTCGACGCCGAGGTCGAACCGCGCCATGAGGCGGCCCACGTCGCGCGGCTCCAGCCGCCCGGCCACCATGTGCGCGATCAGCCCCCGCCGCCGCCTGGCCCGGTCGGCGGCGATGGCGGGGCCGTGATCGTCGGCATGGGCGTGCTTGCGCAGCAGCACGGCGAGGCTCGCGCCGGCGTCGAACAGGTCGAGCGGCGCCCGGTCGGACCGGCGCCGTTCGCTGGCGAAGACCCCGTGGTGGACGCGGGCATTCGGGGCGATCGCGGCGGCGTGGGATTCCGTCGTCAGCCGGAGGTTCACGTCGGTCTCGTCGTGCGAGAACCGGAACGCGGGATCGAACCCGCCCATCGCGGCCAGGATCCGCCGGCGGAACGCCATGTTGGTCCCCTCGGTCTTGATCCCGAGGCCCGGCTGGGTGGTGAACACCGCCGGGCCGGGGTCGTGCAGCTCGAGCGGATCGCATTCCCCGGTCGCCCGGACGGTGCGCGGTCCCCACTGGACCGTGAACCCGTTGCGGCCGATGACCGTGCCCCCGA
Source organism: Paracoccaceae bacterium (assembly GCA_041628615.1). Classification (GTDB taxonomy): domain Bacteria; phylum Pseudomonadota; class Alphaproteobacteria; order Rhodobacterales; family Rhodobacteraceae; genus JAMWZF01. The sequence continues at coordinate 20,420 of JBFKOW010000042.1, forward strand.
CGCTGGCCACGCGGGGATCCGCGAAGGGCTCGGCGAGATACCGCAGCCAGGTCGGCTCGGGCACCGCGTCGTCGTCGATGAAGGCGACGATGTCGCCCGCCGCCTGGGCCAGCCCGAGATTGCGCGCGTGGCTGATGTTGGCGCTGTCGAAGCGGCCCCGCTTGATCCGGCCGAAGACCGCCGGAAGCATGTCGATGCGGTTGAGCCCCGGCCCGTCGGCGATGGCGACGATCTCGAAGGCGGGGTAGTCCAGGCTGGTCAGCCCGGTCAGGCAGCAAGCGAGCGCCTCAGGGCGGCCACGGCTGACCACCACGACGCTCACCGCCGGGGCAAAGGTCATGCCGCCCCCATCTCCCGCAGCATCGCCTCGATCCGGGGCACGTCCTCGGGGTTGTTCAGTTCCCAGAACTGGCGGCCCCGCGCCTCCACTTCGGTGCACAGCACATGAATCCCGCGTTCGAGGAAGCGCAACTGTTCCAGCCCTTCGAGCCCTTCGAGCGGTCCCGGTTCCCAGCGCGGATAGGCGGCCAGAGCCGAGGGCCGGTAGGCATAGACCCCGACATGGTGAAACACCGGCGTGGGCGCGTCGGGGGCGTAGGCGGTGCCGGTATAGGGGATCACTTCCTTGGAGAAGTAGAGCGCGTTGCGGTCGATCCCGAACACCGCCGTGGTGCCGCCGACCCGACCGGCCCGGCGATCCTCGATGAACCCGGCCACCGCGCGGCCGTCGCAGCGCAGCACCGGCGTCGCGACTTCGGCCACCGGGTGCTGGCGCAGGTCCGCGATCAGGTCCTCGACGAACCACGGCGGGGTCAGGGGCGCGTCGCCCTGCAGGTTGACCACGATGTCGAATCCGCCGCCCAGCGCGTCGAAGGCTTCGGCGCAGCGCTCGGTGCCGTTGCGGCACGCTGGCGAGGTCATCACCACCTCGGCGCCGAACTCCTCGGCCGCGGCGCGGATCCGGTCGTCGTCGGTCGCCACCACCACCCGCGCCGCCCCCGAGACCTGCCGGGCGGCGTCCCAGGAGCGCCGGATCAGGGTCTTTCGTTCGCCTGTCGCGCCGGTGAGAGCGACCAGCGGCTTGCCGGGATAGCGCGACGAGGCATAGCGCGCCGGAATCACGATCAGCACGGTCATCGGGCGGGCTTCAGGTCGACCCCGGGCGCGTGGGCG
>JBFKOW010000043.1:0-21366 GCA_041628615.1 Paracoccaceae bacterium
GAGCCCAAGGAGATTGCCATGTCCCGCGCCGCCGCCCTTGCCGTGCTGACCGGCCTGTTCGCCGCCCTCGTCGCCGGCGGCCCCGGCAGCGCCCAGCAGTCCGGACCGGTCCCCGACAAGCGGGTCGCGATCAGCCGCAACCTGGATTTCTACGGCGCCGACCTCGCCAACATCTTCGACACCACGCTCGACGCCTGCGAGGCGGCGTGCCTCGCCAACGCGCAATGCGCGGCCTTCACCTACAACCAGCGCTCGGGCGCCTGTTTCCCGAAAAGCGGGGTGAGCGCGATCGAGCCCTACGACGGCGCGATCTCGGCCCGGGTCTACCCGGCCGATCCGGGCGTTCTGGCCGCCGCCGCCGGGCGCGCGGCGGCGCTCGACTTCCTCGGCGCGTCCGACATCGCCGCGGCGCGCGGCCTCGCGGCGCGGATCGGGCGGCTCCATTCGGTGGACGAGAATACCGGCCCCGAACTGGCCGACGCGGCGGCGCAGGCACGGGCGGCGGGGGACGCGGTCCGCGCCTTCCGGCTCACCGGCGCGGCGCTGGCCGTCACCGACGCGCCCGATCTCTGGACCGAATATGCCCGGCTGGCCCGCACCGCCGGGGGCTTCGGCGACGAGACCCGCGAGGTCCGGTCCCGCGCCCTGCCGGCGGCGGTCAACGCCTACCTCCGCACCGCGGCCCCGGCGCAGCAGGTCAACGCCCTGATCGAGGCCGCCGCTGCGCTCGAGGCCGACGGCCGCGGCCGCCGGATGATCGATGCGCTGCGGCTGGCCCAGGCCATCGCGCCGCGCCGCGACACCGAGGCGATGCTGGCGGACGCGGTCGGGAAATACGGCTTCCGCGTCGCCGAGACCCAGGTCGACAGTGATGCCGCGCAGCCCCGGATCTGTGCCCTGTTCAACGAGGACCTCGCCCCCGGCGGCACCGATTACGCGCCTTATGTCCAGCTTCCCGACCCGGCCCTGACCGTCACCGCCGAGGGCGCCCAGCTCTGCATCGACGGCGTGACCCACGGCAGCCGCTACCGCGTGGTGCTGCGCGAGGGCCTGCCCGCCGCCAGCGGCGAAACCCTCGCCCGCAGCGTCGAACTGATCCTCTACGTCCGCGACCGCGCGCCCAGCCTGCGTTTCGCCAGCCGCGCCTACGTCCTGCCCCGGATGGGCGAGGTGGCGATCCCGGTGGAGGCGGTGAACCTGACGGAGGCTGACCTGGTCCTCTACCGGGTCTCGGACCGGTCGATCATCCGCACCATCCAGGCCGACCAGTTCGCCAACTCCCTGTACGAGTGGGAGGAGGAAACCTTCGCCCGCGAGGTTGGGACCGAGATCTGGCGCGGCTCGGTCAGCCTGCCGACCGAGCTTAACCGCGACGTGGCGGCCCGCATCCCGATGACCGAGTCGATCGAAGGTCAGCCTGCCGGGGTCTATGTCCTGCGCGCCGCCCGGCCCGGCGCCGACCCCTATGACGAGCCGCCGGCGTTCCAGTGGTTCATCCTGTCCGATCACGGCATCGGCACGATGCAGGGGATCGATGGACTTACGGTGTCAGTCCGATCGCTGGCCGACGCCTCCGCCACCGCCGGGGCCGAGGTGACGCTGCTCAGCCGCGCCAATGCGGTGCTGGGCGAGGCGGTGACCGACGCCGCCGGAATCGCCCGCTTCGCCGCCGGACTGGTCCGCGGATCGGGCGCGGCGGAACCCGCCCTCGTGACCGTGCGGCAGGGCGACGACATGGCCTTCCTGTCGCTCACCGCGCCGGCCTTCGACCTGTCCGACCGCGGCGTCGAGGGCCGCGAGCCGGCGCCGCCGGTCGATGTCTTCGCCACCACCGACCGGGGCGCCTACCGGGCTGGCGAGACGATCCATCTCACCGCGCTGCTGCGCGACGAACGGGCGGCGGCGCTGCCCGGTCTGCCGCTGACCGCGATCCTGCGCCGCCCGGACGGGGTCGAGTATGCCCGGCACGTGTCCACCGCCGACCTGTCCGGCGGCCATGTCCTGTCCCTGCCGGTGGCGGCGACCGCGCCGCGCGGGGCCTGGACCATCGACCTGCACACTGATCCCGCCGCCCCGCCGCTGCGCACCGAGCGGGTGCTGGTCGAGGATTTCCTGCCCGAGCGGATCGACTTCGACATCGACCTGCCCGACCCGGTGCCCGCCGGCGGCGGCAGCATCGGCATCGCTGCCCGCTACCTGTTCGGCGCGCCGGGAGCGGGCCTGTCGGTGGAGGGCGAGGCGACGCTGCGCCCGGTCCGTAGCCTCGACGCCTTTCCCGGCTACCGCTTCGGCCGCCACGACGACCGGCCCGGCCCGCGCACCGCCGGTTTCGCCGACGTGACCGGGCCGGATGGCACCGCCGCCCCGGCGCTGGACCTGCCGGCGCTGGACGCAGCGGGCTGGCCGCTGGCGCTCGACGTGACCGCCCGGCTGTCCGAGGCCTCGGGCCGCCCGGTCGAGCGCCGCGCCAGCGCCGCCGCGGTGCCGCAGACCGACCTGATCGGAATCCGCCCGGACTTCGGCGACGAGGTGCTGCCCGAGAACGGCACCGCCGCCTTCCGGCTGATCGGCCTCGGCCCCGACCTGTCGCCCGAACCGATGGAGGTGGCCTGGACGGTGAACCGGGTGACGACCCGCTACCAGTGGTACCGGATCGACGGCCGCTGGGACTGGGAACCGGTCACCAGCCGCGAGCGGATCGCCACCGGAACCGCCACCCTCGGCGGCGCGGCCTCTGCGGCGGTCGAAGTCTCCGCTCCGGTGACCTGGGGCGCCTACGAGATCGTGGTCGAGCGGACCGGTCCTGGCCCCTACCTCGCCGCCTCCGAGAGTTTCTTCGCCGGCTGGTACGTGCCCGAGGACGGCGGTACGACGCCGGATTTCCTCGATCTGTCGCTCGACGCCGAAAGCTACGCGGTGGGCGACACCGCCAACCTGCGGATCGTGCCGCGCGACGCGGGCGTGGCGCTCGTCACGGTGATGTCGAACCGGGTGATCCACATGGAGGCGGTCGCGGTTCCGGCGGGGGCCACGGTGATCCCGCTGCGGGTGACCGAGGACTGGGGCACCGGGGCCTATGTCAGCGCCAGCGTGGTCCGGCCGATGGACCCCGGCACCGGCCGCAACCCGGCCCGCGTCCTGGGGCTTGCCCATGCCGCGGTGGCGCCGGGGGACAAGGCGCTGACGGTGACGCTCGACGCGCCGCAGCAGGTCCGCCCGCGCGGGCCGCTGGAGGTGGGCGTGACGGTCGCCGGGATCGCCCCGGGCGAGACCGCGCACCTGACGCTCGCGGCGGTGGACGTGGGCATCCTGAACCTGACCGGCTTCGACAGCCCCGATCCGCAGGAGCATTACTTCGGCCAGCGCCGGCTGGGCGTCGAGCTGCGCGACATCTACGGCCGGCTGATCGACGGCTCGCAGGGGGCGCTGGGGCAGGTCCGGTCGGGCGGCGACGCGACGCCGGACATGGGCACCGGCGCACCGCCGCCGACCGAGGAGCTGGTGGCGTATTTCAGCGGCCCGGTGACGGTGGACGCGGCGGGCCGGGCGATGGTGGCCTTCGACCTGCCGAGCTTCAACGGCGCCGTCCGAATGATGGCGGTGGCGTGGTCCGGCACCGGGGTCGGGCAGGCGGCGGCCGAGGTCACGGTGCGCGACCCGGTGGTGGTGCAGGCCACGGTGCCGCGCTTCCTCGCCCCCGGCGACACCGCCGAGATGCTGGTCGAACTGACCCACGCGGACGGACCCGCCGGCCCGGTCGAGGTTTCGGTCCGGGCCGACGGGCTCGCGCTGGCCGGGGCGGCCGACCGGCAGGTGCCGCTTGCCGCGGGCGAGACGGTGCGCTTCCGGCTGCCCTTCGCGGCGGTCGGGGTGGGCGACCACGCCCTGACCATCACGGCCACCACCCCGGGCGGCGAGGCGCTGGTGAAGCCGCTCACCGTGCCGGTGCGGCGCAACGATCCGGCGGTGTCGCGGACCTCGCGGTTCACGCTGGCGGCGGGGGCGACCTTCACCTTCGACGACCAGGCCTTCGACGGGCTGGCGCCGGGCACCGGCACCGCAACCCTGTCGGTCGGCCCGCTGGCGCGGTTCGACGCGCCGGGCCTGCTGGCCACGCTTGACCGCTATCCCTACGGCTGCACCGAGCAGATCGCCTCGCGGGCGCTGCCGCTGCTCTATTTCGACAGCGTGGCCGCGGCGATGGGACTGGCCGAGTCCGACCTGCTGGCGCAACGGATCGGCGAGGCGATCACCGAGGTTCTCGCCAACCAGGACCGCAACGGCGCCTTCGGCCTGTGGCGGCCTGGATCGGGGGACCTGTGGCTCGACGCCTATGTCACCGACTTCCTGAGCCGGGCGCGGGCCCGCGGCCACCCGGTGCCCGACGCCGGGTTCGCGCAGGCGGTGGACAACCTGCGCAACCGGGTGAACACCTATCCCGATTTCGACCGGGACGGCGGCGACCTGGCCTATGCGTTGATGGTGCTGGCACGCGAGGGGGCGGCCAATATCGGCGACCTGCGCTACTATGCCGACGAGAAGGCGGCGGCCTTCGACACCCCGATCGCGGCGGCGCAACTGGGCGCGGCGCTGGCCTTCTACGGCGAGCAGGTCCGCGCCGACGCGATGTTCGCCGCGGCGATGGCGGCGGTGACGAGGCGGCTGGCCGCCGACGAGGACCGGCTGTGGCGGTCCGACTACGGCACCGACCAGCGCGACGCGGCGGCGGTCCTGACCCTCGCGGTCGAGGCCGGGTCGGCAGCGGTGGACCGCGACCGGCTGTCCGCCGCGATCGCCGGGGCGGGGGACCGGGTCAGCACCCAGGAGGCGGTCTGGACCCTGCTCGCCACCAACGCCCTGATCGACGACCTGCGCCAGACCGGGATCACCGTGGACGACGCGCCGCCCGACGGCCCGCTGGTGCGGATGCGCGACGCCGCAGCCCGCGCCGCGCCGGTGCGCATCGCCAATGGCGGCGCCGGGCCGACCGACCTGACCGTCACCACCTTCGGGGTGCCCGAGGTGCCGGAACCGGCGGGCGGCAACGGCTATGCCATCTCGCGCAGCTACTACACGCTGGACGGCGCTCCTGCCTCGCTGGACGGGTTGCGCCCCGGGGACCGGCTGGTCGCGGTGCTGCGGGTCGCGCCCTTCGGCCGGCAGGAGGCCCGGCTGATGGTCGACGACCCGCTGCCGGCGGGGCTCGAGATCGACAACCCGAACCTGATCTCCAGCGGCAGCCTGAGCGGCTTCGAGTGGCTGCAGACCACCTGGACCGAGGCGCAGGAGTTCCGCGCCGACCGGTTCCTCGCCGCCGTCGACCTGCGCTCGGACGCGCCCTTCCAGCTCGCTTACATCGTCCGCGCGGTCAGTCCCGGCAGCTACCACCACCCGGCGGCGCTGGTCGAGGACATGTACCGGCCGCAGATGCGTGCCTGGACCGACACCGGCCGGGTGACCGTGGCCGCCGAATGAGGGCGCGCTGGGTCTTCGGGCTGGCGCTGGCGCTCGGTCTCGGGGCGGCGGCGCGGGACGGCGTGGATGGCTGGATCGACCGCACCGCCCTGCCGCCGCTGGCAGTCGAGACCGGGGTGGAGGTCCGCGACCGCGACGGCCGCCTGCTGCGCCCCTACCTGGTGTCGGACGGCCGCTGGCGGCTGGCCGTCACCCCGGACGCCGTCGATCCCTGTTACCTCACCATGCTGGTCCGCTACGAGGACAAGCGGTTCTGGACCCATGCCGGGGTCGATCCGCTGGCGATGCTGCGGGCCGCGGGGCTGGCCCTGCGGCACGGGCAGGTGGTGTCGGGCGGGTCCACCCTGACGATGCAGGTGGCGCGACTGCTGGAGGACGGCCCGACCGGCGAGATCGGTGGCAAGCTGCGCCAGGTCCGGCTGGCGCTGGCGCTGGAGCGGCGGCTGTCGAAGCGGCAGATCCTCGCGCTCTACCTCGACCTCGCGCCGATGGGCGGCAATCTCGAAGGCGTGCGGGCGGCGTCGCTGGCCTATTTCGGCAAGGAGCCGGCCCGGCTGACCCCGTCGGAGGCGGCGCTCTTGGTGGCGCTGCCGCAATCGCCCGAGGCCCGCCGCCCTGACCGCGCCCCCGCCGCCGCCCGCGCCGCCCGCGACCGGGTGCTGGCGCGGATGGTGGCGGGCGGGCTGCTGACCGCGCCCGAGGCCGCCGCCGCCCGCCGCGAGCCGACCCCCGCTGCCCGCCGCGACTTCCCGGCGCTTGCGCCGCACCTCGCCGACCTGGCCCGCGCCGCCGACCCCGCCGCGCCGGTGAACCGGCTGACCCTCGACGCCGAGTTGCAGCGCAGCCTCGAGGACCTCGCCGCCGGCGCGCTGCGCGGCGCGGCGCCGAAGCTGCAGGTGGCGATCCTCGTCGCCGATCACCGCAGCGGCGAGATCCTCGCCAGCGTCGGCAGCGCCGACTACTCGGGCGCCGACGGCCGGCAGGGCTTCGTCGACATGGTGCGCGCCCGCCGGTCGCCGGGATCGACCCTGAAGCCGCTGGTCTACGCCCTCGGATTCGAGGCCGGGATGATCCATCCCGAGACCCTGGTGGACGATCGGCCGATGCGCTTCGGCAGCTACGCGCCGGTCAATTTCGACGGCCGGTTCCGGGGCGAGGTGCGGGTCCGCGACGCGCTGCGGCTGTCGCTGAACCTGCCGGCGGTGGCGGTGCTCGACGGGCTGGGGCCGGCGCACCTGCTGGCGGCGCTGCGCAAGTCGGGCGCCCGGCCGGAACTGCCCTATGGCGGCGAACCGGGGCTGGCGGTGGCGCTGGGCGGGATCGGGATGAGCCTCGAGGACGTGGTGCGCGGCTACGCGGCGCTGGCCCGCGGCGGCGTCGCCGCCGACCTGCGCTGGCGCGGCGGTCCGACGCCGGGTTTCGTGCCGCAGCGCATCGTCGGGCCCGCCGCCGCGTGGCAGGTGGGCGACATCCTGCGCGAAACGCCCCGGCCCCGCGGCCTGCACGCCCCGGAGATCGCCTACAAGACCGGCACCTCCTACGGCCACCGGGACGCCTGGGCGGTGGGTTATGACGGCGCCCGCGTCGTGGGGGTCTGGATGGGCCGGGCGGACGGCACCCCGGTCCCCGGCGTCTTCGGCGGCGACCTGGCCGCGCCGGTCATGTTCGCCGCCTTCGCCCGGCTGGGACCGGCGGTGCCGCTGCCGCCGCCGCCGCCCGACACGCTGATCGTCTCGGGCGCCGCGCTGCCGCTGCCGTTGCAGCGGTTCCGGCCGCCGGGCAGCGTCGCCGCCGAGACCGCCGGGCCGGTGATCGCCTTCCCGCCGGACGGCGCGGTGATCGCGGGGGCCGAGCTGGTGCTGAAGCTGCGGGACGCCGCCGCGCCCTACGCCGTGCTGGCCAATGGCCGGCCGGTGCTGCGCGGCCGCGCGCCCGAGGTCGTCCTGCCGGACCTCGGCCCCGGCTTTTCGGAGGTGGTCGTGATCGACGCCACCGGCGCCGCCGATCGCGTCATCGTCGAGATGCGCCCGGAGTGAACGGGGCCGGTGGGTCGAGACCCACCTTACGCTGCGGTCCGGACATTGCGGGCCGGAATGGTGGGCCGAGACCCACCCTGCGGTGCGGGCCGGTAAGGTGGGTCTCGACCCACCTCCCGGTGCGGGCTTCAGGCTGCCCGTTCGAAGGCCAGCGCGATGCCCTGGCCACCGCCGATGCACATCGTCACCAGCGCCCGCTTGCCGCCGATCCGTTCCAGCTCGGCCAGCGCCTTGATGGTGATGATCGCCCCGGTCGCGCCCACCGGGTGGCCCAGCGCGATGGCGCCGCCGTTGGGGTTCACCTTCGCCGCGTCGAAGCCCAGCGCCCGCGCCACCGCGACCGCCTGCGCCGCGAAGGCCTCGTTCGATTCGATCACGTCGAAATCGTCCACCGTGAGCCCGGTCCGCTCGAGCAGCGCCTGCACCGCGGGCACCGGCCCGATTCCCATCACCTCGGGGCGCACCCCGGCATGGGCATAGCCGAGGATCCGCGCCCGCGGGGTCAGCCCGGCGGCCTCGGCCGCGCTCTGGGTCGCCAGCACCACCGCGGCCGCGCCGTCGTTGATCCCGCTGGCGTTGCCGGCGGTCACCGTGCCGTCCTTCTTGAACACCGGCCGCAGCCCGGCCAGCACCTCGGCGGTGGTCGCCTTGGGGTGTTCGTCGCGGTCGAAGACGATGGTGCCCTTGCGGCTCTGGATCTCGACCGGGACGATCTGGTCGGCGAACCGCCCGGCCTCGATCGCGGCGGCGGCGCGGGTCTGGCTTTCGAGCGCGAAGGCGTCCTGGTCCTCGCGGCTGATCTGGTGCTCGGCGGCGACGTTCTCGGCGGTGACCCCCATGTGGCCGGTGCCGAACGGGCAGCTCAGCGCGCCGACCATCATGTCGAGGCTCTTGATGTCGCCCATCTTCGCGCCCCAGCGGGCCTGCGGCATGATGAACGGCGAGCGGGACATCGACTCGACCCCGCCGGCCAGCCCGAACTCGGCGTCGCCCATCGCCAGCGCCTGGATCACCGAGACGATGGCCTGCACTCCGGAGCCGCAGAGCCGGTTGACGTTCATCGCCGGGACGCTGTCGGGGATCCCGGCCTCCATCGCCGTCACCCGCGAGACGTACATGTCGCGCGGCTCGGTGTTGATGACGTGGCCCATGGCGACGTGGCCGATCCGGCTGGCGTCGATGCCGGCCCGGTCGAGCGCGGCCCGGCTCACGGTAGCGCCCAGTTCGCCGGGCGTGACCGAGGCGAGGCTGCCGCCGAAGGTGCCGATGGCGGTGCGGGCACCGGACAGGATGACGATGGGATCGGATGTGGGGGTCATGGAGGCTCTCCGTGCGTTGCGGCGCGACTGTGCCGCAGCGCGGCGGCAGTAGCGAGTCCCGCCATTGTCGCAGCCCCGCACCGCCGCGCCGCGCCCCGGACCGCCGGTTGACAGGGGCCGGGGTTTCCCCTTGGCTCGCCCGGGTCCGGCCCTGCCCGCCCTGCGGCGGGTCGTGCCCTTTCCCGCCCGTGCCTGGGGTCTAGCTTGGCGTGTCATGGTTCTTCGCGTCGATGACGTTCACAAGTCCTATCCTGCCGCCGACGGTCCGGTGCCGGTGCTGCAGGGCGTGTCGCTGGCCCTCGAGGCCGGCCGGTCGCTGGCGCTGACCGGCGAATCGGGCAGCGGCAAGAGCACCCTGCTGCACCTGATCGGCGGGCTCGACGCCGCCGACAGCGGCCGGATCACGGTGGACGGACAGGAGGTCACCGCGCTGGACGATGCCGGCCGGGCGGCCCTGCGGCGCGGCACCGTTGGCGTGGTGTTCCAGCAGTTCAACTTGATCCCGTCCCTGACCGTGGAGGCCAACATCGCCTTCCAGGCCCGGCTGGCGGGCCGTCACGATCCCGACCGGCTGCGCGGGATCGCCCGGTCGGTGGGGCTCGAGCCGCACCTGTCGCGCTATCCCGAGGCCCTGTCGGGGGGCCAGCAGCAGCGGGTCGCCATCGCCCGCACCCTGGCCGCCGCGCCGAAGCTGGTGCTGGCGGACGAACCGACCGGCAATCTCGACGAGGACACCGCCGACGCGGTGATGGACCTCTTGCTCGGGGAGGTGGCGCAGGCCGGTGCGGCGCTGCTGCTCGTCACCCATTCCGGGCGGCTGGCGGCCCGCACCGACGCGCGCCTGCACCTGAGCCACGGCGTCGTCACATGACCGGCGCGGTGCTCGCGGCGCTGGCCGGGCACTGGCGGCGCAACCCGTTGCAGGCCTTCACCCTGCTGGCCGGGCTGGCGCTGGCCACCGCGCTGTGGTCAGGGGTGCAGGCGATCAACGCCGAGGCCCGGGCCAGCTATGACGCCGCCGCGGCGACGCTGGGCGAGGGCACCTTCGCCCAGATCGTCGCTGCCGATGGCGGGCCGGTGGCACAGTCCGATTACGTCGCCCTGCGCCGGGCCGGGTGGCTCGTCTCGCCGGTGGTGTCGGGGCGGCTGAACGGGGTCCGGGTGGTCGGGCTCGACCCGCTGACCGCGCCGGGCGGGCTGGGGCCGGTGCGTCTCGGCGAGGGCGAGGTCGGCCTGTTCCTGGGTGGCGCGGGCGCGGTCTACGGCACCGGGGCGGCGCTGGCGGCGCTGGGCGACGTGGGGCCGGAACCGGTGGTCGCGCCGGACGTCGCGCCGGGCACCGCGGTCACCGATATCGGCGTGGCGCAGCGCCTTCTGCGGATGGAGGGTCATGTCAGCCGGCTGATCGTCGCCCCGGAGCAGCCCATCGGCCGGCCGCCGCTCGATCAGGTCGCGCCCGGTCTGAGCCTGCGGCCGTCGCAGCAGGGATCGGACCTCGACCGGCTGACCGACAGTTTCCACCTCAACCTCACCGCCTTCGGCCTGCTCAGCTTCGCGGTCGGGCTGTTCATCGTGCACGGCGCGATCGGGCTGGCCTTCGAGCAGCGGCGGCCGATGATGCGGACCCTGCGGGCGCTGGGGGTGCCGCTGCGGCGGCTGGTGGCGCTGATCTGCGCCGAGCTCCTGGTGCTGGCGCTGCTGGCGGGGCTGCTGGGGGTGGCGCTGGGCTATGTCATCGCCGCGGCGCTGCTGCCCGACGTGGCGGCGACGCTGCGCGGACTCTACGGCGCCACGGTGGGCGGGTCGCTGTCGATCCGGCCGGTCTGGTGGCTGTCGGGGCTGGGGATCGCGCTGGGCGGCACCGCGCTGGCTGCCGGCGGGGCGGTCTGGCGGGTCTGGCGGCTGCCGCTGCTGGCGGCGGCGAAACCGCGGGCCTGGGCGATGGCGAGCGGCCGGACCCGGCGCTGGCAGAGCGCCGCCGGGTTCGCCCTGCTGGCGGCGTCGGTGCTGTCCGGCGCGGCGGGCAGCGGGCTGGCCGCCGGATTCGCGATGCTGGGGGCGCTGCTGGTCGGCGCGGCGCTGCTGCTGCCCGTCGCGCTCGACGGGGCGCTGCGGCTCGGGGCGCGGGCGATGGCCGGCCGGGGCCCGGTGGCGGACTGGTTCTGGGCCGACACCCGGCAGCAGCTGCCGGGCCTGTCGCTGGCGCTGATGGCGCTGCTGCTGGCGATGGCGGCCAATGTCGGGGTCTCGACGATGGTGTCGTCGTTCCGGCTGACCTTCACCGGCTTCCTCGACCAACGGCTGTCGGCGGAACTGTATCTCAACGCCGAGGATGCGGCGCAGGCCGACGCGCTGCGGGACTTCCTGTCGGGCCGGGTCGACGCGATGCTGCCGGTGGTCTGGGTCGACCGCGAGGTGGCGGGCCTGCCGGCCGAGGTCTACGGCATGAAGGATCACCCGACCTACGAGACGCACTGGCGGCTGCTGAGCGCCGCGCCGGACCCGTGGGGGAAACTGCACGCGGGCGAGGGCGCGCTGGTCAACGAGCAACTGGCCCGCCGCGCCGGGCTGGCGGTAGGCGATCCGGTGGCGGTCGGCCCCGGCGCGAGCCTGCCGGTGGTCGGCATCCATGGCGACTACGGCAACCCGATCGGGCAGGTGGTCATCGCCCTGCCGCTGTTCGAACGGCTTCACCCCGAGGCCGAGGCCCTGCGCTTCGGCCTGCGCCTGCCCCCCGAGGCGGTGCCGGAGGTCCGGGCCGCGCTGGTCGGCTTCGGCATCCCCGACGGCCAGATGATCGACCAGGCGGCGATCAAGGCGTTCTCGCTCAACGTGTTCGAACGGACCTTCGCGGTGACCGGGGCGCTGAACGTGCTGACCCTCGCCGTCGCCGCCTTCGCCATCCTGATGAGCCTGCTGACCCTCGCCGGGCTGCGCCTGCCGCAACTCGCCCCGGCCTGGGCGCTGGGGCTGACCCGCGCCCGGCTCGGCCGGCTCGAGGTGGCCCGCGCGGTGATCCTCGCCAGCGTGACCGCCGCCGCCGCGCTGCCACTGGGGCTCGGGCTGGCCTGGGTCCTGCTGGCGGTGGTCAATGTCGAGGCGTTCGGTTGGCGGCTGCCGATGTTCCTGTTTCCCGGCGACTACCTGCGGCTGGCCCTCTTCGCGGTCGCGGCGGCGCTGGTCGCGGCGCTGTGGCCGGCGTGGCGGCTGGCCCGGACCCCGCCGGCGGACCTGCTCAAGGTGTTCAGCAATGATCGCTAGGCTGGCCTTCCTGCTCTGGCTCCTGCCCGCGGCGGCGGCGGCGCAGGGTTTCGCCGGGCTGGGCAGCGAGGCGGGCGGCTTCGCGGTGCCCCGGCCCGACCCGGCGTTCGACTTTCCCGCCGATCACGGCCCGCATCCGGAGTACCGGATCGAGTGGTGGTACGTCACCGCCACCCTGACCGCCGACGACGGCACCCCGATGGGGGCGCAGTGGACGCTGTTCCGCACCGCGCTGGCCCCGGGCGAGGCGGCGGGCTGGGCCTCGCCGCAGCTGTGGATGGGTCATGCCGCGGTCACCACCCCGGACCGGCACATGGTGGCCGAGCGGATCGGCCGGGGCGGCATCGGGCAGGCCGGGGCGACCGCCGACCCGGCGGGTCCCTTCGAGGCCTGGATCGACGACTGGACCCTGTCCGGGCCCGATTTCGACTCCCTGCGGATGCGCGCCAGCGCCCCGGACTTCGCTTATGACCTGTCCCTGCGGGCCGAGGGGCCGCTGGTGTTCCACGGCGACGGCGGCTTCTCGGTGAAGTCGGCGGCGGGGCAGGCGTCCTACTACTATTCCCAGCCGCGCTACCGCGTGGCCGGGACCGTGATCCTTCCCGAGGGGCGGCCGGTGACCGTGACCGGCGAGGCCTGGCTCGACCGGGAATGGTCGTCGCAGCCGCTGGCCGAGGACCAGACCGGCTGGGACTGGTTCTCGCTCGGCTTCGAGGGCGGCGACAAGCTGATGGGCTTCCGGCTGCGCGACCGGGACGGCGGCAGCTACACCTACGCCACTTGGATCGGCGCCGACGGCGCGGTGGAGGCGCTGCCCGACGGGGCCTTTGCCGCCGACCCGCTGGACCGGGCGCAGGTGGCGGGACGCACGATCCCGGTGCGCTGGCGCGTCCGGCTTCCGGCGCACGGGGTGGACGTGGAGGTCGCCGCGCTGAACCCGCAGGCGTGGATGGCGACCTCGGTGCCCTACTGGGAGGGGCCGGTGACGGTGACCGGCAGCCACGCGGGGGTCGGCTACCTCGAGATGACCGGCTACGGGGACGGCGGGTGAGCCGCTCGGGGCGCGCCGCCGCGCCATTCCCCTCGCGCCGCCGGGCTTGTATGGACCGGCCATGATGACCCCGGCCACCGTCCCCCTGACCCGCGATCTCGTCCTCGTCGGCGGCGGCCATGCCCATGCGCTGGTGCTGCGGGCCTGGGCGATGGCGCCGCTGCCCGGCGCGCGGCTGACCCTGATCGACCCCGGCTCCACCGCGGCCTATTCCGGGATGCTGCCGGGGCACGTCGCCGGGCACTATACCCGCGACGACCTCGACATCGACCTCGTGCGGCTGGCGCGGGTGGCGGGGGCGCGGCTGGTGACCGGCGCGGCCGAGGGGATCGACCGGGACGCCGGGCTGATCCGGGTCGGCGGGCGGCCCGCAGTGGCCTACGACGTCTGCTCGCTCGACATCGGGATCACCTCGGCGATGCCCGGCCTGCCGGGGTTCGACGCGCATGGCGTCCCGGCCAAACCGCTCGGCCCCTTCGCCACCCGCTGGCGCGCCTATCTCGACGGGGACGGCCCCGCTGCGGTGGCGGTGATCGGCGGCGGCGTGGCGGGGGCGGAGCTGGCGATGGCGATGGCCCATGCGCTGGCGGCCCGGGGCCGCGCCGCGCGGGTGACGGTGATCGACCGGGGCCGGGTCGGCACCGAACTGGACCCGCCCGCCCGCCGCCGGCTGATCGCCGCGATGGACGGGTTGGGCATCGCCCGGCACGAAGGCGCCGCCGCCGCGCGGGTGACCGCGGAAGGTGTCGTGCTGGAGGACGGGACCGAGGTGGCCGCCGGTTTCGTGACCGGCGCGGCGGGGGCGCAGCCGCAGAGCTGGCTGGCCGGAACCGGGCTCGACCTGCACGAGGGCTTCGTCGCGGTGGGGCCGACGCTGCAAAGCTCGGACCCGGCGATCTTCGCCGCCGGGGATTGCGCCCACCTGAGCCACGCGCCGCGGCCCAAGGCCGGGGTCTACGCGGTCCGCGAGGCCCCGATCCTGACCCACAACCTCAAGGCCGCGCTGGCCGGGGACGGGCCGATGCGCCGCTACCGGCCGCAGCGGGACTACCTCAAGCTGATCTCGCTCGGCGGCAAGTCGGCGCTGGCGCAGCGTTTCGGCACCGTTCTCGCCGGGCCGCTGATGTGGCGCTGGAAGGACCGGATCGACCGCCGCTTCATGGACCGGTTCCGGGCGCTGGAGCCGATGGCCGCGCCTGCGCCCCTGCGCGCCGCCGCCGGGGTCCGGGCCGAACTGGGCGACGGACCGCCCTGCGGCGGCTGCGGCGCCAAGGCCGGGCGCGGCGCGCTGCTGGCGGTGCTGCCCGGTCCGGTGGGCGACGATGCCGCGGTTCTGGCGACCGGCGGCGCGCGGCAGGTGATCAGCACCGATCACCTGAAGGCGGTGACCGACGACCCCTGGACCATGGCCCGGATCGCGGCGGTGCACGCGCTGGGCGATGTCTGGGCGATGGGGGCCGAGCCGCAGGCGGCGCTGGCGACGATCATCCTGCCGCGGATGTCGGCCACGCTGCAGGCCCGCACCCTGTCCGAGATCATGGCCGGGGCGCGGGCGGTGTTCGGCGACACCCCGGTGGTCGGCGGGCACACCTCGATGGGGGCGGACCTGACCATCGGCTTCACCGTCACCGGGCTCTGCCCCGGCGAGCCGGTCACGCTGTCCGGCGGGCGGCCCGGCGACGTGCTGATCCTGACCCGCCCGGTGGGCAGCGGCACGGTGCTGGCCGCCGAGATGCGCGGGCTGGCGCGGGGCGCGGAGGTGGCCGAGACGCTGGCGATCATGGCCGGGGGACAGGCCCCGGCGGCGGCGATCCTGCGCGGCGCGGCCCGCGCGATGACCGACGTGACCGGCTTCGGCCTGGCCGGGCACCTGATGAACCTCTGCGAGGCGTCGGGCTGCGGCGCGGCGGTCGACCCGGCGGCGGTGCCGCTGATGCCGGGGGCGGCGCGGCTGGCGGCGGCGGGGGTGCGGTCCACCCTGTTCGCCCAGAACCGCGCCGACCTCGCGGGCATCGACCTGCCCGACCTGATGTTCGACCCGCAGACCGCGGGCGGGCTGCTGGCGGCGGTGCCGGCGGACCGGGCGGACGGGCTTGTCGCGGAGCTGAAGGAGGCCGGCAGCCCGGCGGCGCGGATCGGCGTGCTGACCGAAGGCCCGCCGCGCGTCGTCGCGGCCTGAGCGGCGGTCAGTCCCCGAGGAACCGGGCGATCTCGGCGGCGGCGGCCTCCTGCGCCGCCGGGCCGAGGTCGGGCATCCCGATCCGGGCCGCCTCCGCCGTACCGATGACGCCGCGGGACTTGGCATAGGCCGGGTCGTAATGCTGCTCGATCAGCGCGCGGGTCAGGGCGGTCCGGCTGCCGGCGTCGATCAGCGCCGACCAGTGCTCCACCACCTCGCGGCCCCGGACCCGGACCAGCGGCGACAGCCGGTCACGCAGCCTGTCGGCGTCGGACAGGATGTCGTCGTAGGCGGTGGCGAGGTAGGCGGCGCGGGCCGGCACCGGCGCGGCAAGGGCGATCCGCGGCGCGGCCTTCATCGCGGACCACAGGGCGGGGGGCAGGATGATCTCGCCGATCTTGCTGCTCTCGGCCTCCACCACCACCGGGCGGGCCGGGTCGAGCCCGGCGACCGCGGCGGCGAGCCACGATTCGAAGCTCTTCTGCGACGGCTGCCCGCCGGGCATCGCGCCGAGCAGCGATCCGCGATGGTTGGCCAGTCCTTCGAGGTCGATCACCTGCACCCCGCGGGCGGCGAGCCGTCCGAGGATCTCGGTCTTGGCGGTGCCGGTGTTGCCGTCGAGCAGGACCACCCGGTGCGGCAGCGGGTCGCCGTAGAGCAGGCCGTGCACCAGCCGCCGGTAGGACTGGTAGCCGCCGGCGACGGTCTCGGCCCGCCAGCCGATCTCGCGCAGCATCCAGCCGAAGGCGCCCGACCGCTGGCCGCCGCGCCAGCAATAGACCAGCGGCCGCCAGCCGCCGTCATGGCCCGCCAGCGGCCCGGCGATGTGGTCGGCGGCGTTGCGGAACACCAGCGCCGCGCCGATCTTGCGGGCGAGGAACGGGCTCTGCTGCACGTAGATCGTGCCGACCCGCGCCCGTTCCTCGTTGTCGAGGACCGGCAGGTTGATCGCGCCGGGCACGTGGTCCTCGGCGTATTCGGCGGGGGACCGCACGTCGATCACGGTGTCGAAGCCGTGGGACAGCAGGTCGGGCAGGGTGTCGAAGCTCAGCGCCATGTCCCGGACCTAGCGCGCCGGGCGCGGCGGTGGAAGGCGCGATCGCGGCGGCGCGGCTCAGGGGGCGGCGACGAACTCCACCCGGTTTCCGAACGGGTCCTCGGTGAAGAACCGGGCGCGGCCGGGGATCGCGTCGTCGGGCCGGACCGGGTGGCCCGCCGCGCGCAGCCGGTCGGCCAGCGCGTCGAGACCGGCCACCGCGAAACACGGATGCGCCTTGCGGGCGGGGGCGAAGGGCTCCTCGATCCCGAGGTGCAGCTCGGCCTCCCCGCGCCGCAGCCACAGGCCGCCGCGCGGGCGCAGTGCCTCGGGCTTGGCGATCTCCTCCATCCCCACGAGGCCGATCCAGAAGTCGCGGGCGAGGGTCTCGCCGTCCCGCGGAATCGCGATCTGCACGTGGTCGAGCCGCACAGGTCAGGCCGCTGCGAAATCCGAGGCGGACCAGAACGGCTCGCGGCCGTTCTCGGTCAGCAGGAACCAGTCGGTGCCGTCCCAGACGGCCGGGGTCAGCGGCTTGCCGAAGCCGGCGCCGCCGTCGAGGTTGATCCGGTTGGCATGGGCCTCGGGCCAGCGCACGGCGGTGTGGCCGTGGACCACCAGCTTGCCGTGGTCGCGCGGGTCGAACAGGAACGGGTCGCGGATCCAGACCAGGTCGTCCTCGTCCTGCTCGGCCATCGGCACGCCGGGGCGGATCCCGGCATGGACGAAGATGTGTTCGTCGGTCTCGTGGTAGGTCCGCAGCGCCCCGAGGAAGGCGCGGTGCGCGGCGGGAACCTTGTCCCGCGCCTCGGCGTGAACCTCCGCGACCGGGCGGTCGGCGGCGTCGGCGATCCCGTAGCTTTCCAGGGTGCGGGCGCCGCCCAGAGAGGTGCTGAGCCAGGACTTGTGCGACAGGATGTGGTCGTCGTGATGGGTGGCGTCGTCGAGGAACCGGGCGAACATCCGGTCGTGGTTGCCCATCAGGCAGGTCCAGGGCCGGCCCTTGTCCAGCCCGCCGATCAGCAGGTCGATGACGCCCCGGCTGTCCGGGCCCCGGTCGACGTAGTCGCCGAGGAACACCACCGGCGCATCGGCTCCGCCGTCGGCGCGGATCCGTGTCAGAGCGACCTTGAGCGATCCGAGAAAGCCGTGGCTGTCGGCAATGGCATAGAGCATCTGGGCGCGGTCATCCGGCGGAAGGTCGGGGCGGAGCGGCCGGACGCGGGAATCGGTCGCGTCCGGCTGTCCCTATCAGTTGGCCATAGCCGGCGGCCAAGGCAAGGGCCAAGGCCGGCGTCCGGTCAGGACGGCACGTCGAAGACCAGCGGCTTGACCTGCCCGAACAGGCCGGTGTCGCGCAGCTCCTTCAGCGCCGCGGCCGGGGCCTCCTCGTCGAGGTAGAGCAGGGCGATCGCCTCGCCCTTGGCGGCGGACCGGCCGAGGGTGAAGTTGGCGATGTTGACGCCGTGCTTGCCCATGGTCATCCCCAGCGCGCCGATGATCCCCGGCTCGTCCTTGTTGGTGGTGTAGATCATGTGGCTGCCGATCTCGGCCTCGATGTTGATGCCCTTGATCTGGATGAACCGGGGCTTGCCGTCCGAGAACACCGTCCCGGCGATCGACCGCTCGCGCTTGTCGGTCTTCACGGTGACCTTGATGTAGCCCTCGAAGGCGCCGGACTGGTCCTGCTTGGTGGTCGAGATCTGCACCCCGCGTTCCTTGGCGATGACCGGGGCAGAGACCATGTTCACGTCCGGGTTGTTGGCCTTCATCACCCCCGCCATCGTCGCGGCGGTCAGGGCGGAGAGATTCATCTCCGAGGCCTCGCCGTCGAACAGGATGTTGATCGCCTTGATCGGCTCGTCGGTCATCTGGCCGATGAAGCGGCCGAGGTGGCCGGCGAGGGTGATCCACGGGCCCATGATCTTGGCTTCCTCGGCGGTGACCGAGGGCATGTTGAGCGCGTTCTGCACCGCGCCGGTGAGCAGGTAGTCGGCCATCTGCTCGGCCACCTGCAGGGCGACGTTCTCCTGCGCCTCGGTGGTGGCGGCCCCGAGATGCGGGGTGCAGACCACGTTGGGCAGGCCGAAGAGCGGGTTCTCGGTGGCCGGTTCCTCGGCGAAGACGTCGAAGGCGGCGCCGGCGACGTGGCCCGACTTCAGCAGGTCGGCGAGGGCCGCCTCGTCCACCAGCCCGCCGCGGGCGCAGTTGATGATCCGGACGCCCTTCTTGGTCTTCTCCAGCGCCTCGCGGCTCAGGATGTTGCGGGTCTGGTCGGTCAGCGGGACGTGCAGGGTGATGAAGTCGGCCCGGCGCAGCAATTCGTCGAGGTCGACCTTCTCGACGCCGATCTCGGTGGCGCGGTCCTCGGACAGGTAGGGATCGTAGGCGATGACCTTCATCCGCAGGCCCTGGGCGCGGGCGCAGACGATCGAGCCGATGTTGCCGGCGCCGATCACGCCGAGGGTCTTGCCGGTCAGTTCGACCCCCATGAAGCGGGACTTCTCCCACTTGCCGGCATGGGTCGAGGCGCTGGCCTCGGGGATCTGCCGGGCCACCGCGAACATCATCGCGATGGCGTGCTCGGCGGTGGTGATCATGTTGCCGAACGGCGTGTTCATCACGATGATCCCGCGCCGCGAGGCCGCTTCCTTGTCGATGTTGTCGGTGCCGATCCCGGCGCGGCCGATGACCTTGAGATCGGTGGCGGCCTCGATCAGCTTCGCGGTGGCCTTGGTGGCCGAGCGGATGGCGAGCCCGTCATAGCCGGGGATCGCGGCAAGGAGGGCGTCCTTGTCCTTGCCGAGCTCGGGGCGGAAATCGACCTCGATCCCGCGGTCGCGGAAGATCTGGACGGCGGCGTCGGACAGCTTGTCGGAGATGAGAACCTTGGGCATGGGGGTGGTCCTTTGGGTGAGGGGGCGGTGGGTCGAGACCCACCTCACTCCCGGCCATCGGGCGGCGGAGTGAGGTGGGTTTCAACCCACCCCTTGAAGGGGGGATGTCAGGGGATCAGGCGGCCTGGGTCAGGGCGGCGATCTCGGCCTCGTAGGCCCAGTCGAGCCAGGGCAGCATCGCGGCGATGTCGGCGGTCTCGACGGTGGCGCCGCACCAGATCCGCAGACCCGGAGGCGCGTCCCGGTAGCCGCCGATGTCGAGCGCCACGCCCTCGGCCTCGAGCCGCCTGGCCACCGCCTTGGCGAAGGCCGCGCCGTCGGTGATCCGCGGGTCGGTGAACTTCAGGCAGACCGAGGTGTTCGACCGGGTCGCCGGGTCGGCGGCGAGGTTGTCGATCCAGTCCCGCGCGGCGCAGAAGTCCCACACCGCCTGCGCGTTGGCGTCGGCGCGGCCGATCAGGGCGGGCAGCCCGCCGATCGCCTTGCCCCAGGCCAGCGCCTGCAGGTAGTCCTCGACCGCGAGCATCGACGGCGTGTTGATCGTCTCGCCCGCGAAAATGCCCTCGATCAGCTTGCCGCCCTTGGTCAGCCGGAAGATCTTCGGCAGCGGCCAGGCCGGGGTGTAGCTTTCCAGCCGTTCGACCGCCCGGGGGCTCAGGATCAGCATCCCGTGCGCCGCCTCGCCGCCCATCACCTTCTGCCAGGAGAAGGTGGTGACGTCGAGCTTGTCCCAGGGCAGGTCCTGCGCGAAGGCGGCGGAAGTGGCGTCGCAGATCGTCAGCCCGCCCCGGTCCGCCGGGATCACGTCGCCGGTCGGGACCCGGACGCCCGAGGTCGTGCCGTTCCAGGTGAACACCACGTCGGTGTCGTAGTCGATCGCGGCCATGTCGACGATGCCGCCGTACTCGGCGGTCAGCACGGTGGCGTCCAGCTTGAGCTGCTTGACCGCGTCGGTGACCCAGCCGGCGCCGAAGCTTTCCCAGGCGATCATGGTGCAGGGCCGCGCCCCGAGCAGCGACCACATCGCCATTTCCACCGCCCCGGTATCCGAGGCCGGCACGATGCCGATGCGGTAGTCGGCGGGCACGCCGAGGATCTCGCGGGTGTCCTCGATCGCCTGCTTCAGCTTGGCCTTGCCCAGCGCGGCCCGGTGCGACCGTCCCAGCGCGGCATCGGCCAGCGTGTCGAGCGTGAAGGTGGGGGGTTTGGCGCAGGGGCCGGAGGAGAACCGCGGATTTGCCGGCCGCGGGCCGGGTTTGGTCAGAGCCATCTCTGATACCCTCTCAGATATGCGCCCCTCGTTGGGGAGGGGTGTCCCGCTGTCGCTCATAGGGCCGGCAACCGGCCGCCGCAATGCCCAAAATGCACCGGATGCGACGATGCGGCCGCCGGAACCGACCCGCTGCGTTGCCGATCGGAAACCGCTGATGCAGATCAGGGTGGGGGTTGCGGTCGTCTGCCAGAATCGGCGATGGACCGGGCCGACCGCCCGGCAGGCAGACCAGAGAGGACAGCCGATGTTCACAGTGACCCTGACCGCCCCGAAGGACCGGCTCGACCCCGCCCTGGTGGACGCCCTGCGCAACGCCTGGGACGGCGGCGACGCGGTCTGGCTGTCGCCCGGCGAGGCGGCGGAATTCCCGGTCATGCACCGCCCGGACACCTTCGACACCGCCCGCGCCGATGTCGACGCCCAGGGCGCCGACCTCAACATCCAGCCCACCGGGCACCGCCGCCGCAAGCTGCTGATCGCCGACATGGACAGCACGATGATCGGGCAGGAATGCATCGACGAACTGGCCGACGAGGCCGGGGTCGGCCCGCGGGTGGCCGAAATCACCGCCCGGGCGATGAACGGCGAACTGGACTTCGAGGCGGCGCTGGCCGAGCGGCTGGCGCTGCTGAAGGGGCTGGAGACCTCGGTGATCGACCGGGTGCTGGCCGAGCGGATCACGCTGGCCCCCGGCGGCCGGACGCTGGTGGCGACGATGAAGGCGAACGGCGCCCGCTGCGTGCTGGTGTCGGGCGGCTTCACCGCCTTCGCCGACCGGATCGGCAAGGCGCTCGGCTTCGACGTGGTGAAGGCGAACCGGCTCAACAGCGTCGGCGGCC
>JBFKOW010000044.1:0-21159 GCA_041628615.1 Paracoccaceae bacterium
CCGGTGCGCCATATCGACGGCGGTCAGGGTTTCGGTCAGGGTGCCGATCTGGTTCACCTTCACCAGCATCGAGTTGGCGCAGCCCCGCGCGATCCCGTCGGCGAGCCGCGCCGGGTTGGTCACGAAGAGGTCGTCGCCCACCAGCTGCACCTTGCCGCCGAGTGCCTCGGTCAACGCCTTCCAGCCGTCCCAGTCGTCCTCGGACATGCCGTCCTCGATCGAGATGATCGGGTAGTCCGACACCAGCGCCGCGAGGTAGTCCACGTTCTCGGCCGAGGTCAGGGTTTTCCCTTCGCCGGCAAGCACGTACTTGCCGTCCTTGAAGTATTCCGTGGCGGCGCAGTCGAGCGCGAGGAAGATGTCTTCGCCCGGTTTGTAGCCGGCCTTCTCGACCGATTTCAGGATGAAGTCGAGCGCGTCGCGGGTCGAGGACAGGTTCGGCGCGAAGCCGCCCTCGTCGCCGATCCCCGTCGACAGCCCAGCCGCCGACAGTTCCTTCTTCAGCGTGTGGAACACCTCCGAGCCCATCCGCACCGCCTCGGCGATCGAGTCCGCGGCGACCGGCATGATCATGAATTCCTGGATGTCGATCGGGTTGTCGGCGTGTTCGCCGCCGTTGATGATGTTCATCATCGGGACCGGCAGGGTGCGGGCGGCGGTGCCGCCGACGTAGCGGTAGAGCGGCTGCATCGAGAAGTCCGCCGCCGCCTTGGCCGCGGCGAGCGACACGCCGAGGATGGCGTTGGCGCCGAGCCGGCCCTTGTTGGGCGTGCCGTCCAGTTCGATCATCGCCTCGTCGAGCGCCACCTGCTCGGTCGCGTCGAAGCCGATCAGGGCGTCGGCGATCTCGCCGTTGACCGCCTCCACGGCGCCCTGCACCCCCTTGCCCTTGTAGCGGCCGGCGTCGCCGTCGCGCCGCTCCACCGCCTCGTGGGCGCCGGTGGAGGCCCCCGAGGGCACCGCGGCGCGGCCCAGCGTGCCGTCTTCGAGGGTCACGTCCACCTCGACCGTGGGATTGCCGCGGCTGTCGAGGATCTCGCGGGCGTGGATGTCGATGATGGTGCTCATGGGGCGGTCCCTTTCGGCCTGGTCGATTGGATGTTGGCGCTAACAGCCGTCGCGCCATGGTATAGAGGCTTCGCGCGGCCTTTGGAAGCGCGGGTCTCGCGGATCAGCGCGTAGATCCCGGCGGCGATGACGATGGCGGCCCCGGCGAGCGTCGCGCCGTCCGGGCGTTCCCCGAACACGGCGAAGCCGAGGCCGAGGGCGAACACCATCCGGGTGTAGCGGAACGACGAGGTCACCGCGACGTCGCCGATCCGGGTCGCGGCGACGATGGCGAGGTAGGCCGTGAGCCCCACCGCCACGATCGCCGCGAGCAACGCGGCGTCGGCGCCGCCGACCGCGGCCAGCGGCGCGCCGGTGATCCAGCACAGCAGCAGTCCCGCCGGAACCAGCGCGAGGAAGGCCGCGAGCGACAGGTGCGCGGCGCCGAGCGGGCCGGCGATGGTCCGGGTCACGAGGTCGCGCGCCGCCAGCCCCAGCATCCCCACCACCGCCAGAAGCGTCGCCGGCTCGAATCCGGCGAGGCCGGGCCGCAGGATCAGCAGCACCCCGAGAAGCCCGAGAAGGATCGCGGCCCAGCGCCGCCATCCCACCGCTTGCCCGAGAAACAGCGCCCCGCCCATCGCCACCACCAGCGGCGTCGCCTGGATCACCGCCGAGGCCGTGGTGACCGGGATCAGCGCCAGCGCCGAGACGAAGAACACGGTGCCCAGCGCTTCGAACCCGGTGCGCAGCAGCGCGGGCGGGCTGCCGAGGGCGGGCGGAAACGCGGGCTGCCGGCGCAGCGCGAACCACAGCAGGAACACCGCCGCGCCGCCGGCCCCGAAGCTGGCGATGATCTGGCCCGGCGGCAGCCGGTCGGACAGCGCCTTGATCAGCACGTCCTCGACCGCGAAGCCGAGCATCGCGAAGGTCATCAGCAGGCTGCCGCGGAGGTTGTCCATGCCGCTGCCCTAGCGCCATGCCGCAAGGAGGGAAAGGGCCAAGCCTGCCCCGGCGACTCAGTCCTTGCGGGACCGCCGGATCGGTACGCCGAAAAGCTCGAGCCGGTGCCCCTTGAGCCGGTAGCCCAGCTTCTCGGCGATCTTTTCCTGCAGCTTCTCGATCTCGGGATCGACGAACTCGATCACCGCGCCGCTCTCGAGGTCGATCAGGTGATCGTGGTGCGCCCGGTCGGCGGCCTCGTAGCGGGCCCGGCCGTCGCCGAAATCGACCTTCTCGATGATTCCCTCTTCCTCGAAGATCTTCACCGTGCGGTAGACCGTGGCCAGCGAGATGTGGGGATCCTGCGCCGAGGCGCGGGCGTAGAGTTCCTCGACATCCGGGTGATCGTCGGCCTGTTCGAGGACCTCGGCCACGATCTGCCGCTGGCCGGTCATGCGCAGCCCGGTATCGGCGGCGCGTTCGAGGATCGTCTTGCTCATGGGCCCGATCTACCGCGCCGGGGCGGGGCTGTCACCTGCGGGAAGCGCCCGCAGCCGTCCTTCCATCACCGGCTGGGCCCGTCCGGCCACGGTGATCGTCCCGCCGCTCACCCGTGTCTCGATCTGCGACGGGCGGCCCATGTCCTCGCCCTGCCGGATCAGCCGCTCGCCGTCGCCGAGAAGGATCGACAGCGCCGCCGCCGCCGACCCGGTCGCCGGGTCCTCGGGGATGTTGTCGAGCGGGGCGAACATCCGGGCGTGCAGCGTGTCGCCGTCGCGCGCCCAGGCATAGACCGCGAAGTCGAGGTCCGCGGGATAGCGCTCGGCGGCGGCCCGGAAGGCGCCGGTGACGGGGTGGCAGGCAGACAGGCTGTCCCGGCCGTCCAACTCGACGAGCACGAAGGGCAGGCCGACCCCGGCCTGCACCGGCGCGGCGGCGAACCGGGCGGGATCGAGCCCGATACAGGCGGCGACATCGGCCGCGGCGGGCCGCGACAGGATATCGAGCCGGGCGCCGAAGCTGAACCGCGCCGCGTCGCCCGCGGCATGCAGCAGGACCGGGCCGACGCCGGTCTCGACGATCATCTCCGGGCCCCGGCCCAGTTCGGCGAGCGCCACCGCCGTCCCGATCAGCGGATGACCGGCGAAGGGCACCTCCATCGTCGGGGTGAAGATCCGCAGCCGGGCGGCATGGGCCGGGTCGGCGGCGGGCAGGACGAACACCGTCTCGGAGTAATTGAACTCGCGCGCGATGGGTTGGAGGGCGGCCTCGGGCAGCCCGGCGGCGTCCGGGATCACGGCCAGCGGGTTGCCGGCATAGGCAGGTCGGTGAACACGTCGAGGGTGATGTAATCCGTCATGCCGTCACCCTAGCGGCCACCCGCGTGACCGTCAGCCCCTGCACCCCGATGGCGAAGATCACCACCATGCAGGTCGCGGTGAGGATCACCGGCTTCCAGTCGCCGTCGGGCAGCGACAGCGCCAGCGCCACCGAGAACCCGGAGCCGACGATCGCGGTCGACAGCTGGACTCCAACGATGGCCGTCGGCAGCACCGCCGCCGCCTCGCGCCGCAAGTCGCCCGGATGGACGCGCGGCGCCCCGGCCAACGCCAGCAGCCCCGGCATCCCGTCGGGCTGCACCTGCGAGAGGGCGATGCCGGTCACCTCGGGCCGGACCGCGGCGGCGATGGCCGGTCCGGACAAGAGCGCATCGCGCCCCAACAGACCCGGCGGCGCCATCCACGCCTCGAGGAGGATGCCGGGGGCGGCGGGGAGAGCAGCACGAGGTGGTTGATCGCACCGAAGACCCCGGCGAGGACGACCCGAAGCGCGGCGATCTGCAGGAGCGTCAGTGGCGGGGTCCGGGCCGTGCGGCGAAAGGGCCGTCGCTGCGGGCGATCACGCGGGCGGGTTCAGCGCCAGGGCGGGATCAGCCGCGCCCAGGTGCCGCCGAGGACGCGGACCGCCGCGCCGGTGCCGAGCTTGTAGCGCATCTGGCCGGGTGCCGCGTCGCCGTCCACGGCGCCGAGGTCCAGCATCGCCGCGCCCTGCCGCGCCAGCCAGGTCATCGCCCGCCAGAGCAGCAGCGCATGGGCCTGCGCGGCCCGGCCCTCGGGCCCGGACCAGCCGATGTGGTAGGTCGCCGCCGCGCCGTGCCTCAGGATCAGGACCCCGGCCAGCGCCGGGCCGCCGGGACGGGCATGGGCGCTCAGCACCCGCACCGCGCCCTCCGCCGATCCCGACAGCGCCCGGTCCAGCGCCGGAACGAGAGCGAGGGGCAGGGCGCGGTAGCGGGCGGCGCGCCGCTGCGCCGCCTCGGCCGCGAGCAGCCAGCCGTCGCGGGCGGGCCGGAACGGCCGGTTGGCGACCGTCAGTCCCGCCGCCTCGGCCCGCCGCAGCCGGTTGCGCCAGCTTCCGGCCAGCGCCGCGCGCTGCGCGTCCGGATCGGCGAAGAGCGGCAGTTCGGCGAGATGCGCCGGGGTCAGCAGCCGGCCGAACCCCGCGGCGGCGAGGGCGGCGGCATCCTCCGCCGTCTCGGCATTGACGATGAGCGGCCCGCCCCGGGCCAGCGACCGGAACGCCGCGGCCCGCGGCCCGGCCCCGACGCCGGGATTCCAGACCGGCCCGCGCGACACCAGCCGCAGCGGCCCGCGCCGCAGCACCGTGGCCCGGCCCGCCGCGGTCTCGGTCCGCCGCACCCGCGCGCCGATCTCGCGCAGCGCCGCGGCCATCGCCGGGTGCTGGGGCAGGGGGCACGGGGGATCGGGAAACCGGCTGCCATCCATGGCTCCGTTAAGCCATTGGAAACCTAATGCCGGGTTAATCGGGCCATGCCGCGCCGCATTTCCCTCTCGCGCCATCCGGCCCCCGGGCCGCGGCTCACCGCCTACGGCGCGGCGCTGCTGGCGCTCGCGCTGGGGGTTCCGGTGGGAGTCGTGCTGTGGCTGCTGGAGTGGCTGGTGCTCTAGCCGCCGCGCCGTGCGCCGGGCCGCCGTCTCGGCCGGAGCGTCAGCCGGAGCGGCGCTACGCGACAGGCGGCGCGCAGCGGCGTCTCCGTCAGCCCGGCGCCTTGACGGCCGTCACGCGTCCGGGCCCTGATCCTCCGCCGCCCTGGCGCGCTTCTCGGCCTCCCGGGCGCGGGCCTCGGCCTCGCGCAGCTTCGCCCGGGCCTCGACCCGGCTGAAGAAGGCGTGGCGACCAAGCTGCTGGACCGCCGCGGCGACCACCGCGAGCCCGAAGAAGATCAGCACCGTGGTGCCGATCTTGCCGAGCGCGGTTTCGGGGACCAGCGACCCGTAGCCGACCGTCGACAGGGTCACCACGGTGAAGAAGTAGGAATCGAGCCAGGACCAGCCCTCGACGACGCGGAAGAACACCGTCGACACGACCACGATCAGCAGGACCGCCCCGACGATCTGCCGAAGCGCGCTGCCGGTCACCGGACGTCCTCGCCGGCAAGCTCGGCGATCACCTGCGCCCAGAGTTCGGGCGGCTGCGCGCCGGGCACCGCGTGCTGGCCGGCGACGATGAAGGTCGGCACCGAGGTGATGCCCATGCCGCGGGCGCTGGCGTCGCGGCTGACGATCTCCTCGATGTCGGCGTCGGTCGCCAGCAGCCGGGCGACGATGGCCGCGTCCATCCCGGCGCTGTCGGCGATGTCGGCGAGGACCTCGTGCGCGCCGATGTCGCGGCCCTCCTCGAAATAGGCGGTAAACAGCGCCTGCACCACGGCGTCCTGCCGGTTCTCGATCCCGGCCCAGTGGATCAGGCGGTGCGCGTCGCGGGTGTTCGGCGTCCGTCCGATCGCGTCGAGCCGCAGGGTCAGCCCCGCCGCCGCGGCGTGCTCGGCCACCGGCGCATAGGCGGCGGCCGCGCCCTCGGGGCCGCCGAACTTGATCTCCAGATACTCGGTCCGGTCCATGCCGCCGGCCGGCATGTCCGGGTTGAGCTGGAACGGGTGCCAGCGGATCTCGAACGGGTGGTCGGGATGCGCCGCGAGCGCCCGGTCGAGCTGTGTCTTGCCGATGTAGCACCACGGGCAGATCGGGTCGGACATGATGTCAAGCGTAACCATTCTCGGACTCCCAGTCCTGCCGCAGCTTGCGGCGCAAGAGCTTGTTGTTGGCGCCCCGCGGCAGGGTCTCGACCCGGATCAGCATCAGGGGGCGCTTGTAAGCGGCCAGCCGGGCCTCGGCATGGGCGGCCAGCGCCTCGGCCGTCGCGGAGCCGACGTAGAAGGCGCCGATCACGGTGGCGTCGGCCTTGACCCGAAGCTCGCAGGCGGCGGCCTCCTGCACCTCGGGATGGCTGGCCAGCGCCTCTTCCACCTCGATCGGAGAGACGCGGTAGCCGCCGGCGTTCATCATGTCGTCGGCCCGCCCCAGATAGGCGACCGCGCCGGCGGCGTCCACCGACCCGGTGTCGCCGGTCAGGAACCAGTCGCCGTCGAAACGCGCGGCGGTCTCGTCCGGGTGGCCCAGATAGCCGAGCATCAGGCCGGGGTCGGAGCGGTGGACGGCGATGATGCCGGGCTCGCCCGGACCGGCGTCGCGGCCATCGGACCGGATCCCGATCCGTCGTCCCGGCTGCGGAAAGCCCAGCGTGCCGGCCGGCGCGGGCCGGGCCGGGCTGCCCGAGATGAAGGTCGAACATTCCGACATGCCGTAGGCTTCGTGCACCGGGGTGCCGGTCGCGGCCTGCCACGCGGCGCGGGTCGGATCGGGCAGCTTCTCGCCCGCGGACAGCCCGTGCCGCAGCTTCGGCATCGGCGGCAGGTCGTGCTTGAGGAGTTGCCTGTAAACGCCCGGCGCAGCGGCGAAAATCGTCGCGTCGTGCCGCTTGAGCAGAAGCGGCAGGGCGGCCGGCGCGGTCCCCGCCGCGGGGATCAGCGCGGTCGCCCCGGTGGCCCAGGGATCGAGCAGCCCGGTGCCCAGGGTGTAGGTCCAGTTGAACGCCCCGGCGTGCAGCAGGCGGTCGTCGGCGGTCAGCCCGTACCAGCCGTCCCACATCGCCCGCCGGGCCCAGACCGCGCGATGGGCGTGGACCACCGCCCGCGGCCGCCCGCCGGTGCCGGAGGTGAAGACGATGTAGCCGGGCCGGTGCGGGTCGCCGCGGTCGACGGGGAGTTCCGCGGGCACCGGCCAGCCGTCCATCGCGGCGGCGTCGATCACCGGCGCCGGGTGGTCTGGCAGGGCGATGCCCGGCGCGGCGAGGACAGCGGCGGGGTCGAGTTCGGCGGCCATCGCGGTGATCTCGGGCCCGGTCAGCTGGGCCGAGGTCGGCACCGGGATCAGCCCGGCCGCCGCGGCGCCGAGAAAGGCCACCGGGAAGGCCGGTTCGTTGCCGATCCGCAGCAGCACCCGGTCGCCGGGCCGCAACCCGGTGGCGGCGAGACCCGCGGCGGCCGCCGCGACCCGGTCCCGCAGCCGGGCATAGGACCAGCGTTCGGCCCGTGCCGGGCCGAGCACGGCCAGCGCGATCTTGTCCGGGGTCCGGGCCCCGGCGGCCAGCACGTATTCGGAAAGGTTGAAGCGGTCGGGCGGTGTCACCCGGACCCGCTATCAGGCCGCGGGGCCCCGTTGCAAGAGCGGGGGCGCGATGCGAGAAGGCGGTCGATGTCCGAAACCGATCCCCGCCGGCTGATCCGGATCGCCCGCGAATCCGGCAGCGAGGAAACCGCCGCGCCGCTCGATCTCGGCGCGCGGGTCCGGGCGCTGCGGCAGGCGCGGGGATGGACGCTCGAACAGGCGGCGCGGCAGGCCGGGCTTGCGCGGTCCACGCTGTCGAAGATCGAGAACGGGCAGATGTCGCCCACCTACGACGCGCTGCGCAAGCTGGCCACCGGGCTGAAGATCTCGGTGCCGCAGTTGTTCACGCCGCCGGCGGAGGGACAGATCACCGGGCGGATGGCCACGACCCGCGCCGGCGACGGCCTCGCCCATGCAACCTCCACCTACGAGCACGAATTGCTGGCCGAGCGGTTGTCGCGCAAGCGGATGCTGCCCTACCGCACCCGGATCCGCGCCCGGTCGATGGACGAGTTCGACGGCTGGGTCCGCCACGACGGCGAGGAATTCCTCTACGTCCTGACCGGGGTGATCCGGCTCTACTCGGAATTCTACGAGGCGGTCGAGATGCGGCGCGGCGACAGCGCCTATTACGACGCCACGATGGGCCACAACGTCATCTCGGTGTCCGAGGAGGACGCGACGATCCTCTGGGTGACCTCGCTGTCGGACTAGGCCGTCGCCGGACCTGCCGGGCTTCCCGGGTGCGGGCGTCCCGGATCAGGCGGCGCTGGCCGCCTCTTCCCGGATCGCGCGGCCCTGGACCGCGAACCAATGGTCGAGCTGCTCCGAGGCTTCGGCCTCGGTCAGGTCGTGGCTGTCGGCGAGATAGGTGACGAGCTTCTGCCGGTCGCCGCGGAACCGCCTGAGCGCGGCGCGGTCGAAATACGGAAACCATGCACAGAGGCGATCCACGAAAGCGGCCCAGTCCTGCGTCACGATCGTCCACGGCATTGCGTGTCCCCCCGGTTGTTTCGCGAACGCAGCATACCGCCGCGTTCGTCGTCGTGGAAGCACCAAAGCGCCAAATTGCCGCACATCCCTTGACCTGGGTCAAAGACGAAACGGGCCGGGCGGTCCGCAGACGCCCGGCCCGTTCGGATGACGAGGCATTTCCCGTCAGGGTTGTGTCAGGCCGCCGCCTGTGGACGAATCACCGTCCGGACGGCGCGCCCGGTCACTCCGGCTCCTGCCACCAGACATCGGGCTGCCAGCCCGGCCAGTCGCCGAAGATCGGCATCGTCTCGGGATAGGCCAGTTCGGCGTTGTGGGCGATCCGGCTGACGTTCCACTCGTAGATCGGGATCACGTAGCGCCCGGCGGTGAGCACCCGGTCGAGCGCCTGCGCCGACGCGATGAAGTCGTCGTGGCTTTCGGCGGTGAGCAGCGATCCGATGAGCCCGTCCACCGCCGGCGACGCGATCCCCATCAGGTTGCGCCCGCCGGGCGTGTCACGGCCCTCGGACCCCCAGTAGAGATACTGTTCGTTGCCGGGCGACAGCGACAGGCCGCGCCGGAAATAGGTCATGTCGAAATCGTAGGCGTCGGTCCGCTCCTTGTATTGCGCGCCGTCGACCTGCGTGACGGTCGGGGTGACGCCGACGCGGGCGAGGCTTTCGACGTACATGTCGATGATCGCGGCGTTCTCGGACGAGCCGGTCTCGAGCAGGATCTCGAAGGTGAAGGGCGCGCCTGCGGCGTTCTTCAGGGCGCCGTCCTGCACCGTCCAGCCGGCCGCCTCGAACTGCTCCAGCGCGGCGGCGATGCCGGCGCGGTTGCGCTCGGTGCCGTCGCTGACCGGCAGGGCGTAGCCCTCGATCGCGCCGGGCGGCAGCTCGGCGGCATAGGGTTGCAGCAGGTCCAGCACCCGGCCCTCGGCCGGCCCCGGCCGCATCCCCAGCGGCGAGTTCGAGAAATACGAGGTGATCCGCGGCTGCGCCGAGCCGGTCATCGCCTCGTTGATGAACTCGAAGTTGAAGACGTGAATCAGCGCATCGCGCACCCGCCAGTCATGGAACTGGTCGCGGCGGGTGTTCATCACGAAGCCGGTCATCCCCGAGGGCCGGGAATGCGGCAGCACCGACAGTTCCACCTCGCCGGACTGGACCCGGGGGAAATCGTACTGGGTCTCCCACCGGGCGACGTTGAACTCGCGGTTGGTGGTGACGATTCCCGACTTGAACGCCTCGAAGGCGGCGGTCTCGTCGCCGAAATACTCGATCCGGTATTCGTCGAGGTTGTAGGTCCCGGTGCGGAACGGCACCACGCCGTTGCCCCAGTAGTCGGGATTGCGCCGGAAGCTGACGAAGCGGCCGAACTCGTAATCGTCGATCACGTAGGGGGCCGAGCTGATCGGAACCACGTCCGACGCCTCGGCGAAGTCGAGCCCCTCGAACTGCGCCTTCTGCAGGATCGGCCGCATCCCGGCCAGCAGCGCCAGTTCGCGATCCTCGGTGTTGAAGGTGAAGCGGATGGACCGCTCGCCCACCTGTTCGAGGCTCTCGACCTTCTCCCAGAAGCCGAGATAGCGCGGATGGCCCTGGGTGCCGAGAGTCTCGTAGGACCAGAGCACGTCCTCGACCGTCACCGGGCTGCCGTCCGAGAACCGGGCCTCGGGGCGCAGCGTGAACTCGACCCATTCCCGATTCGGTCCGGTCTCGATCGATTCGGCCAGGATGCCGTAGAGCGTGAAGGGTTCGTCGAGGCTGCGGCCCATCAGCGTCTCGCCGATGTGGAAGCGGACCTGCCACGGAGAGTTGCCCTTGCGGATGAACGGATTGAGGCTGTCGAAATTGCCGATGTTGGCTTCGACGATGCGGCCCCCGGTGGGCGCGTCCGGGTTGACGTAGGGCAGGGCCACAAAATCCGGTGGCAAGGCCGGCTCGCCATACATAGCTATGCCATGGGACGGCTCGGCCGCCAGCGGCGCGGCGGCCAGCAGCGCGATGGACGCGGCGGCGATGCGGCGGGCCCGGCGGAAAAACTCTGGTCTCATTTCGGGTACAATCCCTCTGCTCCCTGTCTTTGTTGGCGCCGACGGTATCGGGGTCCCCGTGCCTTTTCAAACTTTTAGCTTGGACACGCGCGGCGGAGCGCTTATAAGGGTGTCACTGCTCGATAGGTTTCTTGCCTGTATGAAACCTGCCTCAATAACTTAACGCCGGCCTCGTGCCGGCGTTTTTTTTGGCGCCTGCCGTTCCTTCGCCCCCGTGACACCGCGCCGCCGGGCGCTGCTTCGGATTGCCGCCCCCGGCGCGCCCGATATGATGCAGCCGCAGAAACGACTTCGAGGAAGGCAGCCCATGTCCGACACCAAAGCACTCGCCGGCAAGACCGCCGTCATCACCGGCTCGACCTCGGGCATCGGCCTGGGCGTCGCCCGGGCCCTGGCCGCGGCGGGCGCGGACGTGGTGCTCAACTCCTTCACCGACAGCGACGAGGACCGCGCCCTCGCCGCCGGGATCGCCGGGGAGTTCGGCGTGAAGGCCCGTTACGTCTCGGCCGACATGTCCGACGGCGCGGCCTGCCGCCGGCTGATCGCCGAGGCCGGGGCCTGCGACATCCTCGTCAACAACGCCGGGATCCAGCACGTCGCCCCGATCGACGAGTTCCCGGTCGAGAAGTGGGACGCGATCATCGCCATCAACCTGTCCTCGGCCTTCCACACCACGGCGGCGGCGCTGCCGATGATGCGCAAGGCGGGGTGGGGACGGGTGATCAACATCGCCAGCGCCCACGGGCTCACCGCCTCGCCCTACAAGTCGGCCTACATCTCGGCCAAGCACGGCATCGTCGGAATGACCAAGACCGTGGCGCTCGAGACCGCCCGCGAACAGATCACCGCGAACGCGATCTGTCCGGGCTATGTCCTCACCCCGCTGGTGGAGGCGCAGATCCCGGACACCGCGAAGAAATACGGCATGACCGAGGAGGAGGCCAAGCAGAAGGTCATCCTCGAACGCCAGCCGTCCAAGGAATTCGCCACCGTCGAGCAGATCGGGGGCACCACCGTGTTCCTGTGTTCCGAGGCCGCGGCGCAGATCACCGGCACCACGATCAGCGTCGATGGCGGCTGGACCGCGCTCTGACCGGGAAACGGAAACGGGCCGCCCGGATTTCCGGACGGCCCGCCTGATGACCTTCGCGTTGCGTTCGGTGCCGGATCAGCGGCCCTGTGCCAACTCCAACATCTGATCGCCATTGTCGCTGTCGGACTGCGCCACCGCGGCGGCGATCAGCGCGATCAGGATCAGCGGCACGATCAGCCCGGCGTTGGACGATCCGCCGGCGGTGTCCTCGATGATCTCGACCGGGGCCATCTCGACCGGTTCGGCCATGCCGCCGGCGGTGGCGACCGAGGCCGCGAGGGTGAGGGCGGTGACGGATGCGACAAGGTATTTCACGGTAGTATCCCCTTTGTGACGTTACAGACTGGTGGTGTGTTGCAATGGTTGCGAGCAGAGCCCGAGAGGCGGGGGGCGTCAAGCCCCGCGTCCCGCGACATGCCCCGGCCGCCGGGGTCAGGTGTCGGGAGTATCGCTGTCGCTCTGGGCGACCGCGGCGGCGATCAGCGCGATCAGGATCAGCGGCACGATCAGCCCGGCATTGGACGACCCGCCGGCGGTATCCTCGATGATCTCGACCGGGGCCATCTCGACCGGTTCGGCCATGCCGCCGGCAAGGGCCGACGAGGCGGCGAGGGCCGCGATCGCGGCGGATGTGACAAGCGTTTTCATGGCGATCTCCGTTTCACTCGCTGGAAAGGTCAACCCTTGGTCAAACGGCCGTCGTCGCCGCTGTTGGCCACCGCGGCGGCGATCAGGGCGATCAGGATCAGCGGCACCACGAGGCCCGCATTGGACGACCCTCCGGCGGTGTCCTCGATGATCTCGACCGGGGCCATCTCGACCGGTTCGGCCATGCCGCCGGCAACGGCCTGTCCGGCCCCCAGCGCGGCGATGCAGGAATTCACGGCAATCATTGTGGAGATACGCATGTCGGTCCCTTTCGTTCTTGGTTAACCGCCATTGATACACGGGCTATGTCACCAGACAAGCACGCAGATTCCACGCCGGAGACGAACCGATGCCGAAATCCATCAATCTGGCGCTTCAGGGCGGCGGCGCCCATGGCGCCTTCACCTGGGGCGCCCTCGACCGGCTGCTGCAGGAACCGGGGCTCGAGATCGCGGCGATCTCGGGAACCTCGGCCGGGGCGCTGAACGCCGCGGCGCTGAAGGCGGGGATGCTGCGCGGCGGGCCGGAGGGGGCGCGGGAGAACCTCGACTGGCTCTGGTCGCAGGTCGGCGCGATCACCGACGACCGGCTGTCGGGGTGGGTCGATGCCTGGGCGGCCTCGGCCCCGGTCCTTGCCAAGGCGATCGAATATTCCCCGGCCTACGCGGCGCTCGACACAGCGTCGCGGATGATGTCGCCCTATGCCTCGCCGATGCCGAATCCGCTGGAGCGGATCGTGCGGGCCTTCCGCTATGACGAGGTTTGCGCCGCCGCGCCGCCCCATATCCACGTCTGCGCCACCAATGTCCGGACCGGCAAGATCCGGGTCTTTGCCGGCGACCAGATCACCCCGGACGCGATCCTCGCTTCGGCCTGCCTGCCGACCCTGTTCCGCGCGGTGGAGATCGACGGCGAGGCCTACTGGGACGGCGGCTACACCGGCAACCCGGCGCTGTTCCCGCTGTTCGACAGGTCATTGCCCGACGACATCGTGATCGTGAACATCAACCCGCTGGTCCGCCACGCGATCCCCCGCGACCCGCAGTCGATCCAGAACCGGATCAACGAGATCAGCTTCAACTCGTCGCTGCTGCGCGAGTTGCGGGCGATCCAGTTCGTCAAGCGGCTGATCGCCGGGGGCAATGTCGACCGCGGCAGCATGAAGGACGTGCTGGTGCACATGATCGCCGACGACGAACTGATGAACGATCTCAGCGTCGCGACCAAGCTGGTGCCGACGCCGGTGGTGCTGGCCCGGCTGAAGGCGGCAGGCCGGGCGGCGGCGGACAGCTTCCTGTCGGACCACGGCGACCGGATCGGCCGCGAGGGGACCGTGGACCTCGCCGCCATGTTCGGCTGACCGGGGCGGTCAGATCACCGAGATCTCGCCCTCGGCCGGGGGGTAGTCGCGGACCTCGACATGGGGCCGCTCTCGCCAGCGCATCGACAGGACCCATTTCTCCTGTCCGGGGCCGACCGGGCGGGCGGCATGGGCAGCGTGCGGATGCGGCGCGTCGGTGCCGGGGATCGTGTGCCCGCCGACGAAGATCCGGCCCAGCCGCGGCCGCACCGCGATCTTCAGGTGCGGGTATTCCGTGACCCCGCCCTCGGCCACGTCGTTGAGGTAGAGCAGGGTGGTGAACAGCCGCTGCCCGCCGTTGCGGCGGCGCAGGACATGGCCGGGGGCGAAGTCGTTGAAGGCGTCGAGATGCAGGTCGAACACCTCGTCGCCGGTGTAGTGCAACAGCTTCGACGGTTCGGCGTTCTCGGGCGGCAGGCGCAGGATCGCGGACACCGCGAGGCCCAGCGGCACCAGCACCGGGTCCGACCACAGGTCGAAGGCGACCTCGGAATGGGTGCGGTGCGGATTGCCGGTGTCGCGCCCGGCCAGGGTGCCGACCGCGGCGGGGCCCAGCTTCGGGCCGTAGGTCGCCTTCACGTGCCCGGCGATCTCGGCGCCGAAAATGCCGTCATAGACCGCGAGCAGCGGGTTGGCGCAGAGCAGCCGTCCGTGCGGGTCCGACACGGCCGGTCAGTCGTCGTAGACCATCATCTCGTCGTTGCTGGCCAGCGCCGCCGCGATCAGCGCGACGAGGATCAGCGGCACGATCAGTCCGGCATTGGACGACCCGCCGGCGGTATCCTCGATGATCTCGACCGGGGCCATCTCGACCGGTTCGGCCATGCCGCCGGCAACGGCCTGTCCGGCCCCGATGGCCAGCGCGGATGCGGCGATCGCCGCCGGTTTCACGTAGTTCATCACCGTTTCCCCCCAGTTGAACACACGAACAGACAGTTCGATTGTGGCGCACTCCCTGCCGTCGCGTCAACGAAATCGTGGGCCGCGCCGGGTCCGCGTCAGGCCGACCGCGACAGGTCCCTGCGCTCCGCGGTATCGGCGCGGTGCTCGCCGTGATGCGGATCGTGGCGGGCGATCTTCTCGGCCTCGGCCTCGAAGGCAGGCGGCATCGGACGCTTGCTGTCCGGGTAGACCAGACCAGCCGAGATCACGAGCTTGGCTGCGTCCTCGATGGTCATCTCCAGCTCGACCACATCCTCCTTGGGGAAGAACAGCAGGAAGCCCGAGGTCGGGTTCGGCGTGGTCGGCACGAAGATCGACAGCATCTCGTCGGGGTCGGACTTCTCCAGCACCTCGCCCCGGGTCTTGGCCGAGATGAAGCCGATGGCCCAGATGCCGGGCCGGGGATACTGGATCAGGCAGGCCTTCTCGAAATTCGCCTCGGACTGGGCGAACACCGTCTCGGCGATCTGCTTGACCCCGTTGTAGATCGACCGGACCACCGGGGTGCGGTCGATCAGCCCCTCGCCCCAGGCGAGGAAAGACCGGCCGAAGAAGCCCTTGGCGATCCAGCCGACGAAGATCGTGAACAGCAGGAAGATGATGACGCCGACGCCGCGGACGTTGACCTCGATCCGGTCGGCGCCTTCGCGCCCGAGCACCCGGTTGACGAGTTCGGTCGGCTGGTAGGCGTCGGGGATGAACGGCCAGACGAAGCTGTCGACCCAGCCCACCACCGTCCAGATCAGCCAGACGGTGAGCCAGATCGGCGCGATCACCACGAGTCCGGCGAGGAACGAGTTGCGCAGGGCGGCAAACGGCGACCAGCGGGCGCGCCGGGGCTTCTCGGGTTGGTGGGAGGTCGTCACGATGGTCAGCGCCTTCGTCAGCTTCTTCGCCTATCTAGGACAGGCCGCGCCTGTCCACAACGCGCGACGCCGCCGCATCCGCCCGCACGGCCCGGTTATGGCCGGTCCGGGCGGCGTTTCAGCCCAATTCGGCGGCGATCCGGGCCGCCAGCCGCGCATTGTTGCGCACCAGCGCGATGTTGGCGGTCAGCGCCGCGCCCCGCGTGGCCGCCCCGATCCGGTCGAGCAGGTAGGGCGTGACGGCCTTGGCGGCGATCCCTTCCGCCTCGGCCGCGGCGATGGCCTCGGCGATGACCGGCGCGAGCACATGCGCGGGGATCTCGTCGGCGGCGGGGATCGGGTTGACCACGAGCTGCCCGCCCGGCAGTCCCAGCGCCGCCCGCATCCGGTGCGCGGCGGCGATAGCGGCGGGATCGTCGATCCGCAGCGGCGCCGGCAGCCCCGAGGCGCGCGACCAGAACGCCGGCACCTCGTCCTGGCCCACGGCGATCACCGGCACGCCGAGGGTTTCGAGCACTTCCATCGTCTTCGGCAGGTCGAGGATCGCCTTGGCCCCGGCGCACACCACGGTCACCGGGGTCTGGGCCAGTTCCTGCAGGTCGGCGGAGACGTCGAAGCTGCGCTCGGCGCCGCGGTGCACGCCGCCGATCCCGCCGGTGGCGAAGACCCCGATCCCCGCGGCGCGCGCGGCGATCATCGTCGCCGCCACCGTCGTGGCGCCGGTCCCGCCGGTGGCGAGACAGGCAGCGAGATCGGCCCGCGACAGCTTGGCCACCTCCGGCGCGCCGGCCAGCGTGGTGAGCTGTTCCGGCGTCAGCCCGACATGCAGCCGCCCGTCGAGCACCGCGATGGTGGCGGGCGCGGCCCCGCCGGCGCGGATGTCGTCCTCGACGGCGCGCGCGGTGTCGAGATTGGCCGGGTGCGGCATCCCGTGGGTGATGATCGTGCTTTCGAGCGCCACCACCGGCCGGCCGTCGCGCCGCGCCGCGGCCACCTCGGGCCCGAGAACCAGGGGCAGGGCGGTCATGCCGGGCCGCCCCCGGCGACATAGGCCGCGGCGGCGTCGAGCGCGCGGGCCAGCGCCGTGGCGGGATCGGCGCCCTCGACCTCGGAGGCGACATGCGCGGCCATGAAGGTATCTCCCGCGCCGGTCACCCGCGCGACCATCACCGCAGGCGGCGCCGCCGTGCGCAGGCCGTCCGGCGTGGCTTCGGCCACCGCGCGGCCGCCGTCGGTGACCAGCACCCGCGCCGCGCCGCGCGCGCAGAGCGCCGCCGCCGCCGAAGCGGCATCGTCGAACCGGTCGTGGCAGATCAGCCCGGCCTCCTCGAGATTGACGTAGAACGTCGCGCGCGGGTGG
Source organism: Paracoccaceae bacterium (assembly GCA_041628615.1). Classification (GTDB taxonomy): domain Bacteria; phylum Pseudomonadota; class Alphaproteobacteria; order Rhodobacterales; family Rhodobacteraceae; genus JAMWZF01. The sequence continues at coordinate 16,821 of JBFKOW010000044.1, forward strand.
CCAAGCAGCGGCACCAGCCGTTCCGCCTTGCCGGGGCTGGCCGGGGCGACCCGCAGGTCGGCCGCGGCGAAGAGCGGCGAATGCGCGATGGTGTGCAGCAGGTCCGTCGTCAGGTTGCCGTCGAGCGCCACCGGACCGGCCCAGGGCGCCGCGGCGCCGCCCAGCCGGCCATCCTCGAGCGGCCGCAGGATCTTGCCGCCCGCCCGCTCGAGCGAGTGGGCGTCGGCGATCGCCGCGACCAGCCCCCCGGCGCCCTCGATCGCCATGTAGGAATCGGTCGGCAGGTCGTCGGAGCGATAGAGGTGATCGGTGACGATCCCGAGCGCCCGTATCTCGGCGACCAGCGCGTCCCCCGGCGCGTCCCGCCCGACCACCGACAGGAGCGCCGGGCGCAGGCCGAACCGGGTCAGGGTCATCGCCACGTTCAGCGCCACGCCGCCCGGCAGCCGGATGATCCGGCCCGGCACGTCGGCACCGAGCCGCATCGAGAACGGCGACCGGCCGATCACGTCCCAGAGGACGGAGCCGATGCAGAGGATGTCGGGCTTCGCGGTCATGGACGCCTCTTGCGCCGCCGGGCGGCAGCGGTCAATCCCGGCCGTTCGCCGCGTTCCGGGGCCGCGGCCCTATTCCGGCACCGCGAAGGTCATCGACGCCCAGAGCGTTTCCCAGACGACATTCGCCCCTTCCGCCAGCGCCGGGGCGGGTTCCCGGAGGATCACCGCGTCGGCGAGGTAGCTGTGGCCGGGCACCACCGGCAGCACCGCGATCCCCTCGGCATCGGTCCGGTGCAGGGTGATCTCCACCGTGCCGTCCGGGGCCTTGTCGAAGAGTTCCACCTGCGCGTCGGCGCGCGGCTCGTCGCCATACCAGACCTGCACCGGGAGGCCGCCGCTCACATCGTCGGTGTAGGGATTGGCCAGCGCCACGATCTCGGTCTCGAGCCCGACGCGGAAATCCGATCCGGTCCCGTCGCCGGCGGCGATGAGGGTCTTGGCGAAACGGGTGTAGGCCTCGCCGAAGTCGGTCTCGGGAAGGCCGCGGGCGCTGTGATCGGCGGGGATGTTGGCAAAGGCCTTGTGGTCGGCGAAGCGCTGGAACTTCTCGAATTCGGTGTATTCCAGACGGGACACGGTCGAGACGTAGGCCACGACCTGCAGCCCGTCGTTCAGCGGCGCCGCCGACAGCGCCGGGCTGTCCCCCAGCCGGCCCTCGACCGGCCGCGCATCGCCGCCGCCGAACTGCGTGAACATCTGGAAGTTGCGCGGCAGATACGGCAGGGTCACGCCCTCGAACCTCTCCCCATTGACAAGACGCCCCTCCAGCTTACCGTCCGCCTCCACCCGGTAGTTCAGCGGTTCGATCCAGAATTCATGGGCCAGCGCCGGGCCGCAGACGAGTGCCAGAATGACAGCGAGGCTTCGCATGATCCGCTCCTTTTCCGTTGCCGCGAAGGTGACCTTCCTTCGCCTGCTGTCAACCGCGATTGCGCTTTGGGTGCTGATCGCCGGCGCCGCCGCGGCCCACGAGGTGCTGCCCGCGGTGGCCGACATGGAGCGGCAGGACGGCAGGCTGGTGTTCACGGTGACCGCGAACCTCGAAAGCTTCGTGGCCGGGATCGATCTCGAGGGGCTCAATGACACCGACGCCGCACCTGAGGCGGAGCGCTACGATGCGCTGCGGGCGCTGCCGCCGGGGGAACTCGCCGCCGAGGTGGCGGCCTTCTGGCCCGCTCTGGCCGAGAAGATCACCGTGCAGGCGGACGGATCGCGGCTGCCGCTGTCCTTCGACAGCGTGACCGTGCCCGAAGTGGGCAACGTCGAGCTTCTGCGCAGTTCGACCCTCGCCTTCACGGCCGACCTGCCCGAGACGGCGACGGCGGTGGAGGTGTCCTGGGACGCCTCCCTGGGCGCCCTCGTGCTGCGACAGGTGGGGGTCGAGGCGCCCTATGACGGCTATCTCGAACCGGGGCAGGGCACCGGCCCGGTCCAGCTTGCCGGCGGCGACCAGGCCGGCCCGTGGGAGACCTTCTTCGACTACATCCCGGTCGGCATCGACCATATCGTGCCGCTGGGTCTCGATCACATCCTGTTCGTGCTGGGCCTGTTCTTCCTGACCCCGCGGCTCGGGCCGCTGCTGTGGCAGGTCTCGGCCTTCACGCTGGCCCACACGCTGACGCTGGCGCTGGCGGCGCTGGGATACGTGTCCGTCCCGGCCAGTGTCGTGGAACCGCTGATCGCGCTGTCGATCGTCTATGTCGCGGTCGAGAACATCTTCACCACCGGCCGGCTGAGCCCGTGGCGGCCAGCGGTGATCTTCTGCTTCGGCCTGCTGCACGGGCTGGGTTTCGCCAGCGTGCTGGCCGAGTTCGGACTGCCGGAACAGAGCTTCATCCCCGCCCTCGTCGGCTTCAACGTCGGCGTCGAACTGGGGCAGCTTCTGGTGATCGGAACCGCCTGGCTGATCGTGGTCCGGGCCATGCGCAACTCGCGGACCGGCGCCGAGGACAAGCTGTCGGCGGCGATCTACCTCGCTCTCGCGGTGCTGCTGATCCCGGCGCTCTACATCCCGCTTTCCGGGATGGGGCCGGACCTGATCGAGGCGGTGACGCCGCTTCTCGTGGCGGCGGCGATTCTGATGGGCCTGTCGGCGGCGTCGACGGCAGCGGCCGGGCCGGGCAGCTACGGCTGGATCGTGTCGCTGCCGGCCTCCATCCTGATCGCCATCGTCGGCGCCTACTGGGTGGTCGAGCGGGTGTTTCTCTAGGCCGCCGGGGGCCATCGGGCCGGGCAGCGCCGCCGGGGCCGGGCCCCGTCAGCGCCCCGGCGACAGGATCACCGCCGGGTTGATGTAGTCCCGCTTCAGGTGCCGGTCCCAGAGCGGTTCGATCCGGCCGCTGTCGCGCAGCGCCGCGAACGCCGCCTCGACGGTGGCCAGCATCGCGTCGTCGGCCTTCGGCACCACGATCCAGACCGGCGTCATGAACAACTGGTAGTCCGACATCTCGACCCCGAAGCCGGCATCGACGAAGCGTTCCGCGACATGGGCGCTGGTGACCGCGTAGTCGATGGCGTCGTCGCCGAGCGCGCCGAGCTGCCGCAGGGCGTCGGTGTCGGTGACGAATTCGACGATCTCCACCTCCGAGCCGGACAGGGTGCCCGAAGGGTCGAGCCCGACATGGCCGCCGAGGATCGCCCACTTGTAGATGCAGCCCCGGCAGACCCCGATCCGGGCCCCGGCCCCGGGCGGCTCGAATCCTTCCGCGCCGTCATCGGCGGCCACGAGGACAACGGTGTCGTAATAGTAGGGACCGACGAAATGGAACCGCTCCTCCCGGTCGGGATTTCGCGACATGGAGGCGACGGCGAAGCCCCAGCCCTCGGCCCAGTCGCCGTGCTGCAGCCGGTTGAAGTCGGTCGCCGCGAAGCTGATCTCGATCCCGGCCTCGGCCGCCATCGCCTTGGCCAGTTCGATGTCGAAGCCCTGCGGTTCGCCTTCGGCGAGGTAGGAGAGCGGCTCGTAGTCGTCATCGAACGGGACGCCGACCGGATCGGCCCCGGCGGGCGCGGCCAGCAGCGCCGCGAGACAGAGCGCCCTAACCCGCATCGCCCCGCTCGGGGCCCTGATCGGGATCGTCGGTGTAGGCGTCGACGCTTTCCTGCGACCAGTCCTTCAGAAGGGTGATGAACGAGCCGAAATAGAAGCCGATGATCAGCCCGCCCCAGTTGGCGAGAACCTCCGGGATGGCGTAGCCGGACCGCAGGATCGGCATCAGCGCCACCACGAAGATGACGCAGAGCGCGATCAGCGAACTGACGATCACCGCGGCGTAGACCACGAACCGTTTCGTCGTCTGGTCAAGCCCGATGTTGGCGGCGCGGATCGCCTGCCGTCTGCGTGGTGCGGCCATGTCTAACCCCCTTGCTGAACAACCGATTGCGAGAATTCGTAAAGGTCGAGAATGCGCCGGTCCGCGTCTCCCGTGGCGAACCTCAGCCGGGTTTCGGCCCGCCCGGCCGCGGTCCCGAAGCCGGCCCAGAGCTGTTTCAGGAACGGATCCACCGCCGCCGCGGCGAGCACTTCCTCGCGGGCCCGGCCGTCGCCGAAGCGGGTTACCCGTTCGAGGCAGTCGCCCCATTCGAGGAAGAACCGGCGCTGCGCGGTCCAGGCCATCTCGACCGCCTCGGCGTCGGTCAGTGCCGCCTCGGCGTTCTCGACCAGCGACAGGCAGTCCTCGTTCAGCGCGTGGAGGTAGGACAGGTGCTGGTACACCTTGACCACGGGCAGGGCGGCCTGCGCCGGATCGCCGACGTCGATGTAGTCGAGCATCTCCTGGCCG
>JBFKOW010000045.1:0-20883 GCA_041628615.1 Paracoccaceae bacterium
ACTGGCTTTCGATCGTGGCCGCGGCGGACGCGATCGGTGAGAGGAAAACGACCAAGGCAAGCAGGGCAGACCGCATGTCGGACTCCGTCGAACTCGTTACGCTTCGATCATCCTGCCCACCAAGAGCCGGATCGTAAACAGGAAATGCCTCCGGCTCAGGGCCGTTCGATGGCGATCGCGGTGCCCTCGCCGCCACCGATGCAGATCGCCGCCACGCCCCGCTTCAGGCCCCGGGCCTCCAGCGCGTGCAGCAGCGTCACCATGATCCGCGCCCCCGACGCGCCGATCGGGTGGCCCAGCGCACAGGCGCCGCCGTTCACGTTCACGACCTCCGGGTCGAGACCCATCTCGTGCATGAACGCCATCGGCACCACCGCGAAGGCCTCGTTCACCTCCCAGAGGTCCACGTCGTCCCGCGTCCAGCCGATCCGGTCGAGCAGCTTGCGCGCCGCCGGCACCGGGGCGGTGGTGAACAGGCCCGGGGCCTGCGCATGGCTGGCATGACCGACGATCCGCGCCCGCACCGGCAGGCCCGAGTCCCCGGCGGCCAGCACCAGCGCCGCCGCGCCGTCCGAGATCGACGACGAGTTCGCCGCCGTCACGGTGCCGTCCTTGCGGAAGGCGGGTTTCAGGTGCGGGATCTTCTCGGGCCGGGCGGTGCGGGTCTGCTCGTCATCCGCCACGGTGTCCGTGCCGCCCCGCGTCGCCACCTCGACCGGCACGATCTCGGCGGCGAAAGCGCCGCCCTCCTGCGCCGCGATGGCCCGACCCAGCGACCGCAGCGCGTATTCGTCCTGCGCCTCGCGGGTGAACTGGTAGGTCTCGGCGCAGTCCTCGGCGAAGGTGCCCATGAGCCGGCCCCTGTCGTAGGCGTCCTCCAGCCCGTCGAGGAACATGTGGTCGATCACCTGGCCATGGCCGAGCCGGGCGCCGCCGCGCATATTGGGCAGGAGGTAGGGCGCGTTGGTCATCGATTCCATGCCGCCGGCGGCGATCACCCGCGCCTGCCCGAGCGCGATCTGGTCAAAGGCCACCATCGCCGCCTTCATCCCCGACCCGCACATCTTGTTGAGCGTGGTGGCCGGAACCTCCTCGCCAAGTCCGGCGGCGAATCCGGCCTGCCGGGCCGGCGCCTGTCCCTGTCCGGCGGGCAGGACGCAGCCCATCAGGACCTCGTCCACGGTGGACACGCCCGCGTCCTGCATCGCCGCCCGGATCGCGGCGCCCCCAAGGGCCGGCGCATGGAGCCCCGACAGCACCCCCTGGAAGCCGCCCATCGGCGTCCGGGCCGCCCCGGCGATCACAACCTCCGCCATGTCGCATCCTTTCGTGCCGCGCCTCGCAATGGCCCCATTCACTCCACGATCCCGCCGCGATGCAAGGCGATACCTCTCCCTGTAGCTGCATATAGCTTCCCCTCGGCGCTGGGTGTTTCAGCCCCCACCCAGTACCCGGCGCCGGGGGCCCTTTGCAGCCCTCCCCCGCTTCATCCGTTCCGACCCGCCACCCGGTCCGACCCGGATTGCAACCGCCGTCCGTCGCGTTAGTTAGGCGGCAACGGACGCGGAGGACAGATGCGCGATTTTCACTACCCGGGCCGGTCGCCGGTCTTCGCAACCGGCGGCATGTGCGCCACCTCTCACCCCCTGGCCGCGCAGGTCGCGGTGGACCTGATGCGCCGCGGCGGCAACGCGGTGGACGCTGCCATCGGCGCGGCGGTCCTGCTGGGGCAATGCGAACCGCCGATGACCGGCCTGTTCGGCGACTGCTTCGTGCTGCTCAAGCCCGCCGGGACGGAGCGGGTGATCGGCCTGAACGGCTCGGGCCGGGCCCCGGCCGGCATCGACGCCGGCGCGATCCGCGCCGCCGGGCACGCCGACGTGCCGTTGCAGGGCCCCGAGGCGATCACCCTGCCCGGCGCGGTCGATGCCTTCTGCCGGCTTTCCGCCGACCACGGGCGGCTGCCGCTCGCCGAGGTGCTCGCCCCGGCCATCGACTACGCCGGGACCGGCGTTCCGGTCGCCCCGCGGGTGGCCTGGGACTGGAGCAGGAAGGCGCATCTGCTGACCGGCGCCGCCCGGCGGCACTACCTGCGGGACGGCGCACCCTATGTTACGGGCGAGATGTTCCGGATGCCCGGACAGGCCGAGGTGCTGCGCCGCGTCGCCGCCGAAGGCCGGGCCGGGTTCTACGAAGGCGAGGTGGCCGAAGACCTGATCGGCAGCCTCCGGGCGATGGGCGGCTGCCATACGCTCGACGATCTCGCCGCGACGCGGTGCGACTACACCGAGCCGGTGTCGGGCACCTATGGCGGCATCGAGCTGGTCGAGCATCCGCCCAACGGGCAGGGTGTCGCGGCGCTCCTACTGCTCAACATCCTCTCGCACTTCGACCTCGGCGGCCTCGACCCGCTCGGCGCGGAACGGGCGCATCTCGAGGTCGAGGCAAGCAAACTCGCCTATGACGCCCGCAACCGTTTCGTCGCCGATCCCGACCATGCCGCCCGGATCGAGCATATGCTGGCCCCCGAGACCGCGCGGCAACTCGCCGGGCTGATCCGCCGCGACCGGGTCCTGCCCCCGGCGGCGCTGGGCACCGAGCAGGTGCACCGGGATACCGTCTACCTTTGCGTCGTGGACGGCGACGGCATGGCGGTGTCGATGATCTTCTCGATCTTCAAGTCCTTCGGGTCCGGCCACGCCTCCGAGAAGTTCGGCCTGCTGTTCCACAACCGCGGTGCGGGCTTCACCCTCGCCGAGGGGCACCCGAACGAGATCGGCCCCGGCAAGAGGCCGATGCACACGATCATTCCGGGGATGCTGCGCGAGGGCGGCAAGGTCATCATGCCCTTCGGAGTGATGGGCGGGCAGTACCAGGCCGCCGGGCATGCCCGCTTCGTCACCAACCTGCGCGACTTCGGGATGGACCCGCAGTCCGCCATCGACGCGCCGCGGCTGTTCCAGGAGGGGCCGGATTGCGAGGTCGAGCCGAGCTACGGCGCGGCGGTTAGGCAGGCGCTTGCCGATCTCGGGCACAACGTGGTGGACCCACCGGCGCCGATCGGCGGCGCCCAGGCGATCAGGATCCACGGCGACGGGGTTCTCGAAGGGGCCAGCGATCCGCGCAAGGACGGACAGGCCGCGGGGTTCTGACGCTGCGCGGCCCCGGCCGCGCAGCAATCGCCTGAAAGGGTCCAGATACCTGCCTTGACGGCGTTTTCCTGCCGCCTACTTACACTGTATGTTTGCGAATCGGCGCCCTGGAGCTTACGCTGTAAGCATGACCGACGCCCCGCCCAAGCCCCGCCGTCGCAAGGGCCTGACCCGTGCCCGGATCCTCGCCGAAGCCGTCACGCTCGCCGATGCCGAGGGGATCGGCGCGGTGTCGATGCGCAAGCTCGCCGCGCGGCTCGGGGTCGAGGCGATGTCACTCTACAATCACGTCGGCGGCAAGGACGATCTGGCCGCCGGCATGGCCGACCTCGTCGTCGGCAGCGCCGGGACGCCGGGCGACGGGCCGTGGCGGGACGAGGTGCACACCGCGGCCCACGCCATCCGGACCGCGCTGGCCCGGCATCCCTGGGCGGTGCCCCTGCTCGCGGCGATGCCGCCCGGCCCCCGGCGGCTCGCACACGCCGAGGCGACCCGTGCCCGGTTGGCCGAGGCGGGCCTAGATGCCGCGACCGCCGCTTCTGCCCAGGAGGCGATCGAAGCGCTCGCCATCGGCTGCGCCGCGATGGGCGACGGCGGCACGGAACAGGACGGCCTCGAATTCGGCCTGGGTCTGATTCTGGAAGGTCTGGAACGCCTGCGAAGCTGAACGGTCAGTTCAGCTGGACATGCAGCGGATACGAGCCGTCCTCGAACGGGCCGAACAGATCGTTCACGTCCGGATGGTCCACCGGCTCGCCCGAATAGTCGGCTATGAGGTTCCCCTCCGAAACATAGGCGATGTAGTAGCTCTCCTCGTTCTCCGCGAGGAGGTGGTAGAACGGCTGGTCCTTCTTGGGGCGCGCTTCCTCGGGAATGGACTCGTACCATTCCTCGGAATTGTTGAACATCGCGTCCACGTCGAACACGACACCACGGAACGGGTGCTTGCGATGCCGCACCACCTGTCCCAGATGATATTTTGCCCGTGTCGTCAGCATCATATTTCAGTCCCCTGACTCCTTTTTTAGACCTCGCGGGCAGCCGAGTCCACGCCTCCAGGGCCGGAACCTGCGAAACAGTCTGTGAACCCCTCTCCGACAACCGAGCGGGGCGGTTCCGGCCGCGGACGCAGGCTGAAAGGCGTTTGCCGCAAGGGCGCGATGCGATATGCTCTCCCCCAACAAACAAGCGAAAAGCGAGAGGCAGATGAGCAGACTTGGCCTCGCCATGATGGTGTTTCTCGCGCTCGGCTCCTGCGCCGGGCGCGGCGGCGACGCACCGCGCGAACTGGACAACGCCTGTGCGATCCTGAACGAGCGCCCGCATTACGTCCGCGCCCTGAAGCGGGCCGAGCGGAAGTGGGGCGTGCCGCCCTATGTCCTGATGGCGATGATCTACCAGGAATCGAAATTCATCTCGGACAACCGGCCGCCGCACCAGTTCGCCCTCGGGGTGATCCCGACCGGGCGGCAAAGCTCGGCGCTGGGCTATTCCCAGGCGCTGGACGGCACCTGGGCCGAGTATCAGCGCAGCGAGGGCGGGCGCGGCACCCGGCGGACCGACATCGGCGACGCGACCGACTTCATGGGCTGGTACATGGCCCAGACGGTGCAGGAGACCGGCGTGCCGCTCACCGATACGCGGAACCAGTACCTTGCCTACCACGACGGCCGCACCGGTTACCTGCGGGGGACCTGGCGGTCGAAGGCCTGGCTGATCCGGATCGCCGGCGAGGTCGAGGCGCGGGCCGGGATGTACCAGGCGCAGCTTGCCACCTGCCGGCGCTGGCGGCAGGGCTAGGCGCTACTGCAGGCCCCGGGCCCGCATCTCGGCGATGATGTTGAACTGCCGGTCGCCGATCGTGCCGCCCTTGGTCAGGTCGCCAAGGATCACGGTGGTCTGCTGGCCGGTGTCGTCGGTGACGATCCACTGCCGCAGTTCGGTCGGGTTGGCGGTGAACACGAGGTCGATGCTGCCGTAGTTCGGGTTCGCCGGATCCTGTGCCCGGATCGTCGTGGTCGTGCCGTCGCTGCTGTGGCCGGTGACCATGTTGCGGCGGGCGAGGTCGACGTTGCGTTCGAGGATGATCTTCAGCGGCGTCTCGTTCAGCGGATAACGCTCCGGCCCGGTGTTGGAGCGCGGGTCGAAGACCGCAAACTGGCCGCCGGAGGCCAGCACCAGCGCCTCGTCGGGCGGGTTGTATTCGAACCGGATCCGGCCCGGCCGCTTGATGTAGATCGTCCCGGTCGAGATCGACCCGTCCGCGTTGATCTGGGTGAACTCGCCGGTGGCGGTCACCAGCTCCTGGTTGAAGTAGCGCGACACTTCGTCGAGCGGGATCGGCTGTGCCTCGGACCGGCCGGCGGCAAGCGCCGCGATCGCCAGCGGCGCAACCATCAGGAACAGGCGTCGTTTCATATCGGTCATGGCCTCTAGTTAGGGGCGCGGTGCGCAAATTGCACCGGGGAACGACCGGTATCTGGCGCCTTCCGGGCGGTTAGGCGAAGTCACGCGGACCGTTATCCGATAACGCGGCCGGAGCGCCGGATTCCGGCAGCCGCCACCGGCGTCCCCGGGCGGTCACGCCTCGGGAATCAGGACTTCCCGCTTGCCGACGTGGTTGGCCGGGCTCACCACGCCCTCGTCCTCCATCTGCTCCACCAGCCGGGCGGCCTTGTTGTAACCGATGGCCAGCTTGCGCTGGATGTAGGAGGTCGAGCACTTGCGGTCCTTCGCCACGATCGCCACCGCCTGGTCGTAGAGCGCGTCGTCGCCGTCGGTGTTGCCGCCGAGGCCGAGAACCGCGTCGATGGTGTCGGCCTTCTCGTCCTCCGGTCCCTCGACCACGCCGGACTGGTAGTCCGGCGGTCCGAAGCCCTTGAGGAAGGTGACGATCTCCTCGACTTCCTCGTCGCTGACGAAGGGGCCGTGAACGCGGGTGATCTTGGCGCCGCCGGCCATGTAGAGCATGTCGCCCTGGCCCAGAAGCTGTTCGGCCCCCTGTTCGCCGAGGATCGTGCGGCTGTCGACCTTGGACGTGACCTGGAAACTGATCCGGGTCGGGAAGTTGGCCTTGATGGTGCCGGTGATGACGTCCACCGAAGGGCGCTGCGTCGCCATGATGATGTGGATGCCGCTGGCCCGCGCCATCTGCGCCAGCCGCTGGATGCAGGCCTCGATCTCCTTGCCGGCGACCATCATCAGGTCGGCCATCTCGTCGACGATCACCACGATGTAGGGCAGCAGCTCGGGGGCGAATTGCTCGGTCTCGAACACCGGATCGCCGGTCTCGTCGTCAAAGCCGGTCTGCACCGTGCGGCTGAACATCTCGCCCTTGGCGAGCGCGTCGCGGACCCGGCCGTTGTAGCCCTCGATGTTGCGGACGCCCATCTTGGACATCTTGCGGTAGCGGTCCTCCATCTCGCCCACGGTCCATTTCAGGGCCACGACCGCCTTCTTCGGGTCGGTGACGACCGGCGACAGGAGGTGCGGAATCCCGTCATAGACACTGAGTTCGAGCATCTTCGGGTCGATCATGATGAGCCGGCATTCCTCCGGCGTCAGCTTGTAGAGCAGCGACAGGATCATCGTGTTGATCGCCACCGACTTGCCCGACCCGGTGGTCCCGGCGATCAGCAGGTGGGGCATCTTGGCGAGGTTGGCGATCACCGGGTCGCCGCCGATGTCCTTGCCCAGCGCCAGCGGCAGGCGCTGGTTGCCGTCGCCGAAATCGCGGTGGGACAGCATTTCGCGCAGCACCACCATCTCGCGTTTCTCGTTGGGCAATTCGATGCCGATCACGCTGCGCCCCGGCACGGTCGAGACCCGGGCCGACAGCGCCGACATCGAGCGGGCGATGTCGTCGGCCAGCCCGATCACCCGGCTGGCCTTGAGCCCCGGTGCGGGTTCCAGTTCGTACATCGTGACCACGGGGCCGGGCCGGACGCTGACGATCTCGCCCTTGACGCCGTAGTCGTCGAGCACGGTCTCCAGCATCCGGGCGTTCTCTTCCAGCGCCTCGTCGCTGAGATGGTGACGCTCGACCCGGTCGGGGCTGGCGAGCAGCGACAGCGGCGGCGTCTCGTAGACCGGGGCCTGCGGATCGTCGAACTGCAGCGCGGGCTGGGCCTCGGCCACCGCCTGCCGCGACGGGACGGGCCGGGGCTGCGGCGCGTGGACCACTTTCCGGTGCAGCGGGCCGTCGGGACGGGCATGGATCGGGCGGTTGGTCGGCACCGGAATCTGCGGCGGCAGGCCGGGACGGGCGGCCGGGGCGGCGGTTTCGTGCGACTGCGCCGCGTCGTCATCGAGATCCGTGCGGGGTGCGGGGGCGGGCGGCATCGCCCGCAGCGCCGCCTGGGACACCCGCGCCATCATCGCGGATTCGTCGGCCGGGGCCGCGGTCAGCGGCGGCTCGGCGCGCAGTCCGCCCTGACCGGGCAGGATCATCGGGTCGGGCCCCTTGCGGCGGCCGGCGACGGCGGCGGCGATCGCCGACCGGGCGCCGGTCTCGCCCGCCGGCGGGCGGCCGAGGCGGGCCATGATCGCGTCCGAGATCTTGGCCCGGACCCGGTCCTGATCTGCCGGCGGCACCGGGCCGGAGGCGGTTCCCGCCTCGACCAGCTCCGGCTCGGGCATCGGATCGTGGCCCCGGCGCAGGAACGACAGCAGGCCCCCGCGGCCCTCCGCGCCCGCCGGCATGTGGGCGGCGGCGTATCCGGGATGGTCCGCTTCGATCAGCAGGTCGGCGTCCTCGGGCTCCGCGGTTGCCGCGGCGCGCCGGGCACGGATCACCGCGGCGACGCGGGCCGCGTCGGTGGGATGCGGCACGGCGCGGCGGGCGGCCTCTTCGGCGGCGGCCTCGGCGCGGTCGCGCCGGACCTCGGCGCGCTTCTCCGCGATGGCCGAGGCCATCCCGCGGGTCGCGCGCATCGACGCCCCGGCGCCGCGCCCCATAAGCCGCAGCGTCTGCGCGTAGAGAACCACCAGCCCCAGCGCGAGGAAGCGCAGGCCGTTGCGGATCTCGGCCCAGGTGAATCCGAGCACGAAGGCCCCGAGCGCCGCCACCGCAAGGCCGGTGACGATCGACAGCATCTTGACCCCGAACGCGGCCTTCAGCGGCACGAGGGTCAGCATGACCGAGGCGGCGGTGTCGCCGAACAGGCCGCCGAGGCCGAAGGTCTGTTCCCAGTTCGGGCCCGGCGTCAGGGTCGCGGCGTACAGCGACACCAGCGCAACGGCGATCGGCGCGAAGATCAGCCTGCCGAGAGCCCGCTCCTGGCCGCGATGCAGTGCCAGCCGGACACCCCAGGCGAACAGCAGGACCGCCACCGCCCAACCTCCGGCGCCGATGATCATCACCGTCGCTGCCGCCACGATCGCGCCCCCGCGGCCCAGCCAGTTCTGCACCGGCGCGTCCGAGGCCGCCATCCACGACGGGTCGGCCGGCGTGTAGGACCACAGCAGCCCCGCCATCGCCATGCCGACCGCGACCAGCGCAAGACCAAGCAGTTCCTTGCCGCGCCGTTCCAGCGCCGCCTGCGTGGTGCTGTCGAACAGGGGGTCACGACCGCGGGTTGGATACGCCATACTGTCTACGTCCCTTCGCTGTAGAGGCAATCGCGCAGCGCCGTGAGCCCGCGCTGCACCTCTTGTGTCGGGGCCACCAGGGCGACCCGGATGAAGCCTCGGCCGGGGTTTCCGGCCTCGGTGTCTCGGCTCAGGTAGGCGCCGGGCAGGACCCGGACGCCGGTTTCACGCCACGCTTTCAACGCCGCCGCTTCTCCGTCCTCGACCGGCAACCACAGGAAGAACCCCGCGGCGGGGCTCAGATACCCGGATAAGTTGTCGAAAATCGCGTCGGCAACGGCATACTTCTCGGCATAAAGCGCGCGATTCTGTGTCACGTGGGCGTCGTCGGCCCAGGCCCGGGCGGCCACCGCCTGCAGCGGCAGGGGCAGCGGCGCGCCGGCATAGGCCCGCAATTGCCGCATCCGGCGGATGCTCTCGGGGCCGCCGGCGACGAAGCCCGACCGCAGCCCCGGCAGGTTCGACCGCTTCGACAGCGAATGGAAGGCCACGACGCGCTCGGGGTCGGCGCCGGCCGCCGCGGCGGCGGCAAGGATCCCCGGCGGCGGCGCGCCGCGGTAGATCTCGGCATAGCATTCGTCGGCGAGAATCCGGAAATCGTGCCGCTCCGCCAGCGCCAGCAGGTCGCGCCAGTAGCTCTCGTCGGCCACCGCGCCCTGCGGGTTGGCGGGTGAACAGACATAGCACAGGGCGGTGCGGTCCAGAACCTCCGGCGGCAGCGCGGCGTAGTCCGGCAGGTGGCCGGTCCCGGCGGTCGCCGGGACATAGACCGGCTCGGCCACCACCGACGCGGCGGCCACCGCGTAGACCTGGTAGAACGGGTTCGGGGTCAGCACCACCGGGCGTTTGCCGCCCTTGGTTTCGGGGCAAAGCGCCATCGCGGCGTTGTAGAGCCCCTCGCGGGTGCCGTTCAGCACCATCAGCCGGTCATGCGGCAGGCTCACGCCGTAGCGGCGGCCGATCCAGCCGGCGATGGCGTCCAGCAATTCGGGCGTGCCCTCGTTCACCGGGTAGCGGCCGAACCCCTCCAGCGCCCCGGCGAGAACCTCGCCGACCCAGTCCGGGAACGGGTGCCGCGGCTCGCCGATCGACATGGCAAGGGGCGGCCCGCCCGGCTCATGGGCGTCGAGCAGGCTCCGCAGACGCGGAAACGCGTAGGGCGGCAGGTTCGAAAACCGCTCGGGAAACACCATGTCTGCCTCGGTTGCGGGATCGTTCGCGTCCCGCTTCGCGCCGAAAATAGACCGCGGCCCGGCGACCTGTCCAGAAAAACGGCAGGAATTTCCGGGGCCGGCGCAGGGCGTTGTGGCTTTTCGGTCCGGTCAGGCCAGCGCCGCCTCGGCCGCCGCGCCCAGCCGCAACAGCCGGGCCTCGGCGAAGGGCGCGGCGTTGAGCAGGATGCCGCAGGACGGCACCCCGGTCGGCAGCGCCAGCGAACACAGGCCCATCAGGTTGGCCAGCCGGGTGTTGCGCAGGGTGGCGAGGTTCGCCGCCCGGTAATACGCGTCGTCCGACAGCAGCCGGTCGACCCGCGGCGGCATCAGCGGCGCGGCCGGGCACAGCACCGCGTCGTAGCCCGCGGTGAAGGCCGCATATTCGGCTCTGATCCGGCGCAACTCGGTCCATCCGTCGATGTAGTCGGCGGCGGTTACGTCGGCCCCGGCGGACACCCGCTCGTGGATGTGGTGGAACATCAGGCCGCCCTTGTCGGCGACCGCGCCGCGCCAATGGGCCCAGGCGTCGGCGGTGTAGAGCGGCCCGGCCAGGTCGTAGGCCGCGGCCAGCGGCGCCCAGTCGGCACTCTCGATCCGGGCCCCGGCGGCGGCCAGCCGGTCCAGCGCCGAGCCGAAGGCGGCGGCGGGGGCGGCCTCGAGTTCGGCCATCACCACCGTCCCGATGACGAGAAACCGGGTTCCCTCCAGCGTCGCGCCGCGCAGGTCCGGGGCCTCCCGCCCCTGCAGAACCCCCAGCATCAGAGCCGCATCCTGCACCGTCCGGGTCAGCGGCCCGGTGGTGTCGAAGGTCCGGCACAGCGGCACCACGCCGTCCTCGGGCAGCAGGCCGTGGGTGGTCTTGAGCCCGACGATGTCGTTCCACGCCGCCGGGATGCGGACCGACCCGCCGGTATCGGTGCCCACCGTCGCGGCGGCCAGCCCGAAGGCCACCGACAGCGCCGAGCCCGAGGACGACCCGCCGGGCACCAGGTCCGGGTCGTGCCGGTTGGGTGGCGTCGCGGTCACCGGGTTCAGGCCAAGGCCGGAAAACGCGATCTCGGACAGGTGGGTCTTGCCCAGGCAGACGAGGCCCTGCGCGGTCGCGGTGCGCAGCACCGCGGCGTCGGTGTCGGGCACCCGGCCGGCGCACATCGCGGTGCCGGCCTCGGTCGCCGTGCCGGCGGAGTCGAACAGGTCCTTCCAGCTCACCGGGACGCCGTCCAGCTGCGACAGCCGGCGGCCCGCCGCGGCGCGGGCGGCGGCGGCGGCGGCCTCGGCCCGGGCGCGGTCGGGGGTCAGCCGGGCATAGATCCGGCCAGCGTCGGGATGGGCCTCGATGGCGGCGAGGAAGGTCTCGGTCAGGGCCACCGGATCGATCTCGCCCGCGCCGATGCCGCGGCCCAGATCCGCCGCGCTCATCCACCGCCAGTCGTCCATGCCGCCGCCCTCCTGTTCCCGGATCGGCGGGACGGTAGCGGCCAGACAGCGCATGGACAATCCCGGGCCGCGGCCCATAGTCCGGGCCATGACGCAGAAGGTTCTCATCACCGGTGGCGGGCTCGCCGGCGGCACGCTGGCGGTGGCGCTGGGCCGCGCCGGGTTCGCCGTGACCCTGATCGACCGGCAGCGGGCCGGGGTCCAGACCGATCCCGCCTTCGACGGCCGGGCCTACGCGCTGGCGCTGGCGTCGCAGCGGCTGTTGTCGAACATCGGCATCTGGGACGCGGTCGGGGCCGAGGCGCAGCCGATCCTCGGCATCAAGGTCAGCGACGGCCGCGCCGGCGAGGGGCCGCTGGGCCCGTTCCACCTCGCCTTCGAGGCGGCCGAGATCGAGGAGGGGCCGATGGGCTTCCTGCTCGAGGACCGGCACCTGCGCCGGGCGCTGCCCGGGGCGCTGGCGGCGGCCGGAGTGACACACGTGGAGGGCGCCGAGGTCACCGGCCAGCAGGTCACCGGCAACGGGGTGCAGGTCGCGCTGGCCGATGGCCGCATCGAGGAGGCGGCGCTGCTGGTCGGCTGCGACGGGCGGCAGAGCGGCACCGCGACCCGGGCCGGGATCGGCCGCATGGGCTGGGGCTACGGCCAGGCCGCGGTGGTCTGCGCGGTCGAGCACGCGGCCGACCACCTTGGCGTCGCGCACCAGTTCTTCATGCCGTCCGGGCCGCTGGCGATCCTGCCGCTGCCCGGGCGAAGGTCGTCGATCGTCTGGTCCGAAACCGAAGCCCGCGCCGCCGAGCTGATGGCGCTGGACGACGCCGCCTTCCTCGACGCGCTGCGGCCCGCCTTCGGCAGCTTCCTCGGCGACATCGCGCTGGCCGGGGCGCGCTACAGCTACCCGCTCGGCCTTACCCTGGCGCACCGCTTCGTGGCCGAGAGGGTCGCGCTGGCGGGGGACGCGGCGCACGGGGTGCACCCGATCGCCGGCCAGGGGCTCAACGCCGGGCTGCGCGACATCGGCGCGCTGACCGACGTTCTGACCGAGGCCCGGCGGCGCGGCGAGGACATCGGCAGCGGCGCGGTGCTGGCCCGTTACGAACGCTGGCGGCGGTTCGATACGGCGACGCTCGCGCTTGCCACCGACGGGTTCAACCGGCTGTTCTCGAACGACAATCCGCTCTTGCGCGGGATCCGGGACCTGGGTCTCGGCGCGGTCAACGCGATGCCGGCGCTGCGCCGGGCGTTCATCCGCGAGGCGGCGGGACTGACCGGCGACCTGCCCGAGCTGATGCGCTGACCACGGCCGGGCCCGTCAGTCCAGTTGCCGGGCCTCGTCGATCAGCATCACCGGGATGCCGTTGCGGATCGGGTAGGCGAGGTGGGCGGCCTTGCTGACGAGTTCCTGCGCCTCGGCGTCGTAGGTGAGCGGCGCGTGGGTCTGCGGGCAGACCAGCGCCTCGAGCATCCGGCGGTCGAAGGCCGGGCGCGGGGCCGCTCCGGATGCCTCCGTCATTGCATCATCTCCTCGCCGGTGCCGCCGCGCAGGGCGAACTCGATCAGGGTGACGAGGGTCTCGCGCCGGGTGGCGAGCGACGGGGCCTCCAGCAGCGCCTGCTTGTCCTCGGGTTCGAAGGGGCAGAGCATCGACAGGGAATTGATGAGCAGTTCCGGCTCGGCTTCCTTCAGGCTGTCCCAGTCGGTGGACAGGCCCTGTTCGTCGAAATACCGGCCGAGGGTTTCGAGAAAGGCCCCGCGGTCGAAGGCCGGATCGGACTCGACCGGGCCGAGATCGCGGTCGAAGCCGGTCCAGGTCACCTTGCAGCGGCGATACGGTGTGAAGCCCTCGACCTCCTCGGTGACGCGGAACCGGGACTGGCCCGACAGCGTGATCATGTAGCGGCCGTCCTCGGTCTCGGAGAACGCCGTCAGCCGGCCGGCACAGCCGATCCGGTAGAGGGTCCCCTTGCCGGCGGGACCGCTCTCCATCGGCTGGATCATCCCGATCAGCCGCTCCCGCGTCTTCAGCGTGTCGTCGAGCATGGCGAGGTAGCGGGGCTCGAAGATGTGCAGCGGCAGCCGGGCGCGCGGCAGAAGCAGCGCCCCGGGCAAGGGGAAGACCGGGATGGTATCCGGCAGATCCGACGCTTGCATCATGACCGGCAAGGTAGGTCCCCGCCGTTGTCAGGCAAATATCATCGAGGACAGGCGGCGGCGGCCGGACTGGACCAGCGGGTCGTTCGGCTTGAGCGCGTCGAAGATCGTGAAAAGCTGCGCCTTGGCCGCGCCGTCGTTCCATTCGCGGTCGCGGCGGAACGATTCGAGCAGCTGGTCGATCGCGCCGGCCACGTCGCCGCGCGCGTGCAGCGCGGTCGCGAGGTCGAACCGGGCCTGAAGGTTGCCCGGATCGGCCTCCACCGCGGCCTGAAGCTCGGCCACCGGGCCGGCATTCGCGGCCTGCCGGGCAAGGTCGATCGCGGCCTGGGCCGCCTCGATCGCCGGGTGACGGGCCGCCGCGGCCGGGGCGCCGTTCAGCACCGCCTGCGCCTGCTCGACCTCGCCGAGGGCGAGATAGGCGCGGGCCAGACCGCCGAAGGCCTCGGGCCGGTCCGGATCTTCCTGCAGGATCGCGGCGAAGGTTTCGGCCGCGCCCGCCGCGTCGCCCTGTTCCAGCATCTCGTCGGCGGCGGCGATGGCGTCCGACAGCCCGCCGTCGCCCGATCCGCCGCCCATCTCGGCCAGCTTGCCGACGAACTGGTCGATCTGGCTCGGCGGCAGCGCGCCCTGGAAGCCGTCCACCGGCTGGCCCTGGAAGAAGGCATAGACCGTCGGGATCGACTGCACCCGCATCTGCTGCGCGATGCCGGGGTTCTGGTCGACGTCGATCTTGACCAGCTTCACGGCGCCCTTCGCCCTGGTCACCGCCGCTTCGAGCGCGGGGCCAAGCTGCTTGCAGGGGCCGCACCACGGCGCCCAGAAATCGACGATCACGGGAACGGTCTGCGACGCCTCGACGACGTCGGCCATGAAGGTCGCGTCCGAGCCGTCCTTGATGACATCGGCCTTCGGCGCGGCGGTCTGTCCCATCAGCTCCATCACAGCGGTCCTTTCGTTTCGGTTCGGCGCCTATATGGGCGTCCGGCGACGGAAGGGAAAGGGTCTAGAGGTCGAAGGTCGCGAACACCGGGGCGTGGTCCGAGGGCTGCTCCCAGCCCCGCGCGGGCCGGAGGATGCGGCTGGCCGAGGCCGCCCCGGCAATGTCCGGCGTGGCCCAGATGTGGTCGAGCCGGCGGCCCTTGTCGGCGGCGTCCCAGTCCGGCGCGCGGTAGGACCACCAGGAATAGAGGTTGCCCTCGGGAATATGGGCGCGGGTCACGTCGACCCATTTCGCCGCCTTCTGCACCGCGCCCAGCGCCTCGACCTCGACGGGGGTGTGGCTGACCACCTTCAGAAGCTGCTTGTGGCTCCACACGTCGTCCTCGCGCGGCGCGATGTTGAGGTCGCCCACCAGGATCGACCGGGCCGGTTTCTCGCGCCGGCCCCATTTCCGCATGTCGTCGAGGTAACGCAGCTTCTGGTCGAACTTCTCGTTCTTCTCGCGGTCCGGGATGTCGCCGCCGGCGGGGACATAGAAGTTGTGGATCACGGTGCCGTCGGCCAGCCGGGCGGCGACGTGGCGGGCGTGGCCCAGCCCGGCGAAATCGAAGGCCCCGGCGTCGTCCAGCGGCAGCTTCGACAGGATCGCCACCCCGTTGTAGCCCTTCTGCCCCCGCGCCACCCGGTGGACATAACCCAGCCCGGCGAAGTCCGGCATCTTCTCGACCGGCGACTTGCATTCCTGCAGGCACAGGATGTCCGGCGCTTCCTCGCGCAGCAGCCGTTCGACCAGGCCGGCGCGCAGCCGGACCGAGTTGATGTTCCATGTGGCGAGGGTGAAGGGCATCGGCGGCTCCGGCTGCGGTTCGGGGTCCGGCGGAGACTAGGGCGCGGGACCGGCCGGGGAAAGGGCGGAAACGGGCGTCAGGCCGGGCCGAAGAACCCGTCCATCGCCGCCAGCCCGGCGGCGAACTCCTCCACCGGGTTGCCGAATCCGATCCGCAGGTGCCCCTCGATGCCCAGCGCGCTGCCCGGGGTCAGCAGCACCCCGGTCTCGGCCAGCAGCCGTTCGCAGAGGTCGCGGGACGGCGCGCCGCCGTCATACCGCAACAGCGCCGTGGTCCCGGCGGCGGGCCGCAGGTAGGTCAGCGGCTGGCGGGCGATCCAGTCGTCCAGCGCGGCGAGGTTGGCGCCGGTGATTCCGCGCCCGCGCGCGAGGATCCGGTCGGCCACGCCAAGGGCGAGCGTGGCGAGGTGGTCGTCGATCATGCCGACGCTGATCGTGGTGTAGTCGCGGTGCACCTCGCAGGCGGTCAGCACTTCCTGCGGCGCGACGATCCAGCCCAGCCGCAGCCCGGCGAGCGAGTACGCCTTGGACATGCCCCCGGTGCTGATGCCGCGCGGCGTCAGAGCGGCGATGGGCGGCGTCGGCGGCGCCTCGCGCTCGGTCCCGCGATAGACCTCGTCGCAGAGGATCCAGGCCCCCGCCCGCTCGGCGATGGCGACGATCCGGGCGAGGTCCTCTGCACCGATCAGCGCGCCGGTCGGGTTGTTGGGATTGGTCAGGGCGATGACCCTCGTGCCGTCCTTGACCAGCGCGTCGAGCCGGTCGAGATCGGGCAGCCAGCCGGCCTCTTCGGTCAGCGCCAGTTCCGTCACCGTCGCGCCCAGCGACCGGGGAATCGCGGTGTGCTGCTGGTAGGTCGGCACGATCGACACGACATGGTCGCCCGGCTCGATCAGCGCCTGATAGACCATGTGGTTCGCGCCGATGGTGCCGTGGGTCACCAGCACGTTCTCCGGCCCCTGCCCCGGATGCCGGGCGGCGATGGCGGCGCGCAGGGCCTCGGAGCCGGGGATCGCACCATAGGTCAGGCGCAGCGCGGCCAGCGCGCCGGGCAGCGTGTCGTTCGCGCCGGCCAGCGTCATCAGCTCGCCCAGGGTCAGGCTGGCGACGCAGGTCTCGGCGAGGTTGAAGGTGCAGCGGGTCTCGCCCGCGTTCATCCACTGCTCGACGCCGAAGGGCTCAATCCGCATCGGCGGCGGCCCAGGACTCGGCGGTCAGCAGGTAGCACCTGGACAGAGACGGCCCGGTGCCGAGGTCGAGGACCGCATCGTAGCGCCACTCCGCCCCCAGCCGGGTGGTGGCGATCTGCGACCTCAGGTTCTGCGGCGCGATGTGGAACCAGACCCGGGGCCGGCTGGCGAAGACATGGGCCAGCATCAGGCGCTTCATCTCGCGGTTCCACGACCCGCCCCAGTGGGTCGGGGCGAGGAAGGTGAAGCCGATGGCGATGTCGGCGCCGGGGGCTTCGGGGGGCTGGTCGGGCACGGCGTAGAACCGCGAACAGCCGACGATCCGGTCGCCGTCGCGGGCGGCAAGAACGCCGCCGGCGGCCAGCAGGAAATCGAAATAGGGGTCGAAGACCTCGGGCTTCCAGCGCTCGCGCGCCGGGTGCTGCTCCCAGGTGCGGGGATCAGAAGCGGCGGCGCGCAGGCCGGCCCGGTCGGCGGCGGTCAGCGGCCGCAGGGTCAGGCGCGGGCCGGTCAGGGTCTGGGCGGTATCGAAGGACATGGCGCCATTGCACCTGTCGCACCGGGAAAGGCAAGCGACGGGGACTCGCTCGGGCGCCGCCGGACCCGGCCGGGCCGGCGGCCGGTCGCGTGTCACGCCGTCCCGCCCGGCCAAGAGGGACCGGACAGAAAAAAGCCCCGGCCTTGAGAGCCGGGGCAAGTCCAACAGGGAGGTGATGGCATGACCCCGCCATCGGGGGATAGGTTCACCTTGTACCGAACTGCGGGCCGTCCGGATTGATCCGCGTCAAGAAAACGGACCGCATCCCGCGGGGCGGCCCCGCCCGGTCAGGCCACCAGCCGGTAGCCGCCGCTCTCGGTGACCAGCAGCCGGGCGTTCGACGGATCGGGTTCGATCTTCTGGCGCAGCCGGTAGATGTGGGTTTCGAGCGTGTGCGTCGTCACCCCGGCATTGTAGCCCCAGACCTCGTGCAGCAGCACGTCGCGCGGCACCACCCGCTCGGTCGAGCGGTAGAGGAACTTCAGGATGTTGGTTTCCTTCTCGGTCAGCCGGACCTTCTTGTCGTCCTCGGTGACCAGCAGCTTCTGCGCCGGCTTGAAGGTATAGGGGCCAAGCTGGAACACCGCGTCCTCGGACTGTTCGTGGGTCCGCAACTGGGCACGGATGCGGGCCAGCAGGACCGGGAACTTGAACGGCTTGGCGACATAGTCGTTCGCCCCGGCGTCGAGCCCGAGGATCGTGTCGCTGTCGGTGTCGTGGCCGGTCAGCATCATGATCGGCGACTTGACCCCCTGCTTGCGCATCAGCCGGCACAGTTCGCGGCCGTCGGTGTCGGGCAGGCCGACATCGAGGATCACGAGGTCGTAGTATTCGTCCTTCGCCCGCGTCATCGCCTCGGCGCCGGTCGCGGCCTCGAAGACGTCGAAGTCCTCGGTGATGACAAGCTGTTCGCTCAGGGCTTCGCGCAGGTCCTCGTCGTCATCGACGAGCAGGATTTTCCGCAGTTGAGCCATGGGGATGCCTCCGGTTCGGTTTCGACGGAAATGTGATCGGACGGCCGTGCAGGCAAGATCTGCTGCAACCCGTTCACGGCGCCGTGTCGGCAGCGTGGCAAATGTTTCACTTCCTCACGGGGCCGGTGTATCGGAGGACATGGCACTGGGCCCCGACATCACCGAACGCGCCGCCCGGGCGCGGGCCGACCTGCGGCTCGGCGTGCCGGTGGTGCTGACGGACGCGGACGGGCGCGGCGCGGTGGCGCTCGCCGCCGAGTCGGTGGCGGCGGACCGGCTGGCCGCACTCGAGGCGCTGGGGCCGGTGCGGCTGGCGATCACCCGGCACCGGGCGGAAACGCTCAAGGCCCGGCCCTACGACGGCGATCTCGCCCGGCTGATCCTGCCCGCCCCGGCCGGCCCGGCGCTGGTCCGGGCGCTGGCCGATCCCGCCGACGACCTGCGGCATCCGATGAAGGGGCCGCTGCGGTCGGACCGCGACGGCGATGCCGGGCTGCACCGGGCGGCGCTGGCGCTGGCCAAGTCGGCCCGGCTGCTGCCCGCCGCCCTGCTGGTCGAGGTTGCCGACCCGACCGGGCTGGCCGACAGCGAGGGGCTGACCCTGTTGCCCGCCGCGGCCTGCGCCGCCGAATCCCCGGCGCCCGCCCTGTCGCTGGTGGTCAACGCGCAACTGCCGCTGGCGGTGTCCGAGACCAGCCGGCTGCACGTGTTCCGGCCCGCCGACGGCACCGATGAACACTACGCCATCGAGATCGGCCGCCCCGACCGCGCCGCGCCGGTGCTGACCCGGCTGCACTCGGCCTGCTTCACCGGCGACCTGCTGGGCAGCCTGAAATGCGACTGCGGCCCGCAGCTGCGCGGCGCGCTGGCACAGATGGGGGCCGAGGGCGCGGGCATCCTGCTCTATCTCAATCAGGAGGGCCGGGGCATCGGGCTCGCCAACAAGATGCGGGCCTACAGCCTTCAGGACCAGGGGTTCGACACCGTCGAGGCCAATCACCGGCTCGGCTTCGAGGACGACGAACGCGACTTCCGGATCGGGGCCGAGATGCTGCGCCGGCTGGGCGTGTCACAGGTCCGGCTGCTCACCAACAACCCGGCCAAGGCGGCGCGGCTGTCCGGCTGCGGCATCGCGGTGACCGAGCGGGTGCCGCTGAAGGTGGGGCGGACGCCGTTCAACGCCGATTACCTGGCGACCAAGGCGGCGAAGTCGGGGCACCTGCTCTGAACCGGCTCTCAGAACCGGCTCTCATTAGAGTCAGTCCCGCACGCGGGCGGCGGCCGGGGCGGACTTGCCAAGCCGCGCAGCTGCGGTCCAGATGCGGCGCCATGAAGGCCACCGATCTCGTCGTCACCCCCACTCACCTGCGGTTTCTCGGCCGGCGGTTTCCCTGCACGGTGGGGCGCGGCGGGATCAGCGGCCGCAAGCGCGAGGGCGACGGGGCGACGCCGCGCGGGGTGCACCGGCTGGTCGGGATGCTCTACCGGCCCGACCGGATCGGCCGGCCGGCGGACTGGGCGCTGCCGATCCGGCCGCGCGACCTGTGGTCCGACGACATGGCCGACCCGGACTACAACCTGATGGTCCGCGCGCCGCACCCGCACCGGACCGAACGGCTGCGCCGGGCCGACCGGCTCTATGACCTGGTGATTCTCACCGACTGGAACTGGCCCTACCCGGTCAAGGGGCGCGGCTCGGCCATCTTCGTCCACCGCTGGCGCAAGCCCGGTCACCCGACCGAGGGCTGCATCGGGCTGGCCCCCGCCGCCCTGCGCTGGATCGCGCCGCGGATCCGATACGAGACCCGGCTGATCGTCCTCTGACCCGGACCGCTCAGCCCTGCTCCGAGGGCCGCGCGCCGAAGATCGCCGAACCGACGCGGACATGGGTGGCGCCGAAGGCGATCGCCTCCTCGAAATCCCCCGACATGCCCATCGACAGGCCGGGCAGGCCGTTGCGCGCGGCGAGCTTCGCCAGCAGCGCGAAATGCAGCGACGGCGCCTCGTCCACCGGCGGGATGCACATCAGGCCGACCACCGGCAGGGACAGGTCGCGGCACTGCGCCACGAGCGCGTCGGTCTCGTCGGGCAGGACCCCGGCCTTCTGCGGCTCGGCCCCGGTGTTGACCTGCACGAACAGCTCGGGACAGGCGCCGGTCTCGTCGGCGATGCGGGCGATGCCGTTGGCAAGCTTGGGGCGGTCCACCGTGTGGATCGCCTCGGCCAGCGCCATCGCCTGCCGCACCTTGTTGGTCTGCAGCGGGCCGATGATGTGCAGCCGGATGCCGTCGTAGCGGGCGCGGTAGTCGGGCCATTTCGCCGCCGCTTCCTGCACCCGGTTCTCGCCGAACACCCGGTGGCCGGCGTCGAGAATCGATTCCACCCGCTCGGAAGGCTGTTTCTTGGAGACCGCGATGAGTTCGATCCCGGTCCGGTCCCGCCCGGCTGCCCCGGCGGCAGCCACGATGCGGGCCTCGATATCGGCAAGGGACATGGCGTAGCCTCCTGAACTTGCTTGCGGTTTCCGGCTGCCGCCTCCCATAGCGCGGTCCGGTCGCGGAGTCACCCGACGCAGCCGCGCGACAGGTGTGTGACCCTCATGCATCAATCCCGGCGACGCGGGCCGGGGGGCTGGGCATTTGACTTGTCTGTGCAAACCCAAAGGCGCAAAGACACTGGCAATGCTAGGCAACCTGGCATTCTTGGGAATGCAAACACGAGGGAATACCATGAAAAGCATCCTCCTCGCTTCTGCCTCGGTGCTGGTCCTTGCCGGCGCCGCTGCCGCGGAAGTCGAATGGGCGGGCGTTGCCACGCTCGGCCACAACGACGACACCTCGGGCGACAAC
>JBFKOW010000046.1:0-20399 GCA_041628615.1 Paracoccaceae bacterium
CTGCGGCGGGATCGCGGCGACCCGCAGGAAGGCGGCGATCTCGGCGTCGGGACGCGCGAGGAAAAGCCGCCCGGGCATCGCCTAGCCGTCCGCCGCCGCCGCTGCCGCCGACACGAGGTCGAGCACCGCCGGCCCGATCGCCTCGACGATCAGCGCCACGCCCTCGGCGTTCGGGTGGATGCCGTCGGCCTGCATGTAGGGCGCCACGTCGCCTAGCGTGTCGCCGGCGCCGCGCAGCCCCTCGAAGAAGGACGGAAAGAGTGGAACGCCGTAGCCGTCGGCCAGATAGCCGTACATCCCGTCGAATTCCCGCTTGTAGTCCGGGCCGTAGTTGGTGGTGGCCTGCATCCCGACCAGGAGAACCTCGACGCCGGCATCCCGTGCCGCGTCGAGGATGCCGTCGAGATTTGCGCGGCTGACCGCCGGGTCGATGCCGCGCAGGAAGTCGTTGGCCCCGAGCGCCACGATCATCGCGTCGACCTCGGGCGTCAGGGTCCAGGCCACCCGAGACAGGCCCCCGGCGGTGGTGTCGCCGGACACGCCGGCGTTGACGATCCTGACATCGGCGCCCTTTGCGCGCAGCCAGGCTTCGAGCTGGGGCACGAAGCCGTCGTCGGGCGGCAACCCGTAGCCCTGGGTCAGGCTGTCGCCCAGCGCCGCGACGGTCACCGGTTCCGCCGCCAGCGTCCCCGCGGCGAGCCCCATCGCCAGGATTGTCGCCGATCCGATGTTGCGGGCCGTCCGTAGCAGCTTACATGAAACTGAACCGATCCGTTCGAAAGCGCACCCCATGACCGATCCCGTCCTGACCCTGACCGACGTGTCGCTGTCGCTGATGGGCAATGCCGGCCGCGTCGACATCCTGCACGACATCTCCTTGGCGGTGAAGGCCGGGGAAAGCCTCGGGCTGGTCGGGCCGAGCGGATCGGGCAAGTCGTCTCTCCTCATGCTGATGGGCGGGCTCGAACAGGCCAGCGCCGGGCGGATCGAGGCGCTGGGCCAGGATCTCACGGCGCTGGACGAGGACGGGCTCGCACGCTTTCGCAGGGGGAATATGGGGGTGGTGTTCCAGTCCTTCCACCTGATCCCGACGATGACCGCGCTCGAGAACGTGGCGACGCCGCTGGAACTGGCCGGCGACCGGGACGCCTTCGACAAGGCCGAGGCCGAACTGAAGGCGGTGGGACTGGGCCATCGGCTGGACCATTACCCGAACCAGATGTCGGGCGGCGAACAGCAGCGGGTGGCGCTGGCCCGGGCCTCGGCGCCGCGGCCCCGGCTGCTGCTGGCGGACGAGCCGACCGGCAACCTCGACGAGGCCAACGGCGCGGCCATCGTCGACCTGCTCTTCGACCTGCGTGACTGGCACGGCGCGACCCTGATCCTCGTCACCCATGCCGCCGAACTGGCCGACCGTTGCGACCGGGTGATCCGGCTGCGCGACGGCCGGATCGACGCCGCCGACCGCGCCGCCGCCCGGGCCGCGGCGGAATGAGCCCCGCATTCCGCATCGCCCGCCGCGAGCTGCGCGGCGGCCTGCGCGGTTTCCGCATCTTCCTGGCCTGCCTCGCCCTAGGCGTGGCGGCGATCGCCGCCGTGGGATCGGTCCGCGCCGCGATCGAGGCCGGCCTGACCGCCGAGGGTGCGGCCCTGCTGGGCGGCGACGCCGAGGTCCAGTTCACCTATCGCTTCGCGCGGGACGAAGAACGCGCCTGGATGGAAGGCGTGGCCGACCGGGTGTCCGAAACCGTTGATTTCCGCTCGATGGCCGTGGTCGACCGGGGCGACGCGGTAGAGCGCGGGCTGACCCAGGTGAAGGCGGTGGACGGGGCCTACCCGTTGATCGGGGAGGTCACGCTCGACCCGCCCATCGCCCTGGCCGACGCCTTCGCCGGCGCGGACGGTCTGCCCGGCGGCTTGATGGAACGGGTGCTGGCCGACCGCCTCGCGCTGACGCCGGGGGATCGCTTCGCGCTGGGCGACCAGGATTTCGTCCTGACCGCGATTCTCGACCGCTACCCGGACAATTCCGGCGGCGGCTTCGGTCTCGGACCGCGCACGGTGGTGCTGACCGCCGCCCTCGCCGACAGCGGCCTGATCCGCGAGGGCACGCTGTTCGACACCGCCTACCGGCTCGACCTGCCCGAGGGCGCCGATCTCGCCGCGCTCGAGGCCGAAGCCGAGCGGCTCTATCGCGACAGCGGATTGCGCTGGCGCGATGCCCGCGCCGGGGCCCCGGGGGTGAGCGCCTTCGTCGACCGGCTCGGAGCGTTCCTGATCCTCGTCGGTCTGTCGGGGCTGGCGGTCGGCGGCGTCGGGGTGTCCTCCGCGGTGCGCAGCTACCTCGCCGGCAAGACCGAGGTGATCGCCACGCTCAAGACCCTCGGCGCCAGCCGGGGCACGATCTTCCTCGCCTATTTCCTGCAAGTGGGCGCGCTGACCGTGCTTGGCGTCGCCATCGGCATCATGCTCGGGGCGACGGGGCCGCTGCTGGCCGCACCGCTGATCGAGGCGGGGCTGCCGATCCCGGCGGTGTTCGCGGTCTATCCCGCACCGCTGGCCGAGGCGGCGCTCTACGGCCTGCTCGCGGCGTTGGTCTTCACCCTCTGGCCGCTGGCGCGGGCCGAGGAGATCCGCGCGGCGACCCTGTTCCGCGACGCCTTCGGCGGCGGCCGCCTGCTGCCCGCGCCGCGCTACCTCGTGGCGACCGGTTTGCTTCTCGCGCTGCTCGTCGGTGCGGCGGCGTGGTTCTCGGAAACGCTGTTCCTGACGCTCTGGACCGCGGGCGGACTCGCGGGCGCGCTGGTCCTGCTGGTGCTGTCGGCGGCGCTGGCCCGCTGGCTCGCGCGGCACTCGGGGCGGGCGGCGCGGGGGCGGCCGGCGCTGCGCCTCGCGCTCGGGTCGATCGGCGCCCGCGGCGGCGAGGCGACGAGCGTGGTGCTGTCCCTCGGCCTCGGGCTGACGGTGCTGGCCGCCGTCGGCCAGATCGACGGCAACCTGCGCAACGCCATCGCCGGGGAGCTGCCCGAGGTCGCGCCGTCCTATTTCTTCGTCGACATCCAGCCCGACCAGATCGACGGCTTCCGGGCCCGGCTCGACGGCGACCCAGCGGTCAGCCGGGTGGACAGTGCGCCGATGCTGCGCGGCATCATCACCCGGATCAACGGCCGCCCGGCGGCCGAGATGGCGGGCGAACACTGGGTGCTGCAGGGCGACCGGGGGGTCACCTACTCGACAGAGGTGCCGTCGAACACCCGGGTCACCGAGGGCGACTGGTGGGGCCCCGATTATGCCGGTCCGCCGCTGGTCAGCTTCGCCGACGAGGAGGCCCGCGAGATGGGCCTGAAGATCGGCGACGAGATCACCGTCAACATCCTCGGCCGCGACATCACCGCCACCATCGCCAGCTTCCGGGAAGTGAGTTTCGAGAATGCCGGCATCGGCTTCATCCTGTCGATGAACCCCGCCGCGCTGGCCGGGGCGCCGCACAGCTGGATCGCGACCGTCTACGCCGAACCCGAGGCAGAGGCGGCGATCCTGCGCGATCTTGCCGGGGCCTATCCCAACATCACGGCGATCCGGGTGCGCGACGCCATCGACCGGGTCGTCGAGGTGGTGGACGGCATCGCCGCCGCCACCCGCTACGGGGCGGCGGTGACGCTGGTGACCGGGTTCCTCGTGCTGATCGGTGCGGCGGCGGCGGGCGAACGGGGCCGGGTGTTCGAGAGCGCGGTGCTCAAGACCCTCGGCGCCGACCGCGCCCGCATCCTGCAGAGCTTCGCCCTGCGCTCGGCCCTGCTGGGGCTGGCGGCCGGGGTGGTGGCGCTGGCCGGCGGGGTGCTGGGCGGCTGGGCCGTCAGCACCTTCATCATGGAGACCGAGTTCGCGGTGATCTGGGGCAACGCGCTGGCCATCGTCGGTGCCGGGATCGGCATCACGCTGCTGGCCGGGCTGGCCTTCGCCCTGCGTCCGCTCGGCGCCCGGCCGGCGCGGGTGCTGCGGGCGCGGGAATAGCCGGTCAGCCGGCCTCGATCGACAGCGCCGTGAAGGTGCTGCGCCCGGTCTCGTCCTCGGCCCACTGGAGGAACCCGAAGCCGAACTCCGGCAGGTAGGTCACCCCCTCGAAATAGGCGTTGTCCGACTGGTAGGCGATGATCCCGTCGAGCACGGTGAAGCGGCACCCCCCGATCTCGGTCTCGGCCAGGGCGCCCCACGCGACGGTGATGTTCTCCTCCGTGGGCCCCGACCGGTCGAGCAGCAGGGTCCGGGCGGTCCAGCGCGCGCCCGGTGCCGGCGGTTGCAGGCTGGCAAGCCCGCCGGGAAAGCTCGTCGTCATCCGCGATCCGAGATCGGGCGACCCGTCGAAAACGTCCATGTAGGTCAGCACATAGACCCCGTGCCCGAGATCCATGATCGATTCCACCGCGCCGTCGAAGCTGCGTTCGAGCCGGACCACCGCAGGCCGGGTGCGCACGTAGCGTTCGAGGGCGCCGTCGTCGAAGCGGACGGCGATCCCGCTGTCGAGATCGGCCGGAACCGGGCAGTCCGCGGCGGCACCGGAAGCGGGAAGGACCGCGCCCAACAGGATCGCGGCGATGGTTGGAAGTCTGATCATGGGCTGGGCCTTCGGCAGGGTCGCGACGGGGTCTTGGCCTCAGGCTAGCATGACTGGCCCCGCTGGCACCCCCCAAACCGCCCGGAGGACGGGGAAGGTGCCGGCGGGGCCGGGCGCGGACCGGGACACCGGGTCGTTTCGGGCGCGCGGCCTTGCGGTCCGGGATCAGAGCGGGTTGTCGATCCGCACCAGCGCCCGCACCGTGCCCTTGGTATCCGCCCGCCACACCACGCGGAACTGGTCCCCGGTACCGTAGGCCGGGTCGATCCAGGGCGCGTCGTAGACCGCATTGTCGGCCGTATCGGCGACCCGGCCCTGCGGCAGGCAGCTCTCGACCGTCTTGCACTTGCCGCCGAAGGGCAGCCCCACGTAGGGTCCGGCGATCCAGATCCGGGTCGGCGTCGCCTCGGTGTGGGTGACGCTGAGCGGGTTCGCGATCTCCTCGCGGATGCCGTGAAACACGTTGTCGCGGAAATTGACGTTCTTGTGCTTGTCGTGGTCGAGATCGGCGAAGGTCGTGTCGATGCCCTCGACCCGGTCGATGTAGCCGTTGAAGGCCCGGAACACGTTGTCGGTGACGCTGAGCGCATTGATGTAGTGGCCCGGCCCGTAGGGCTTGATCATGATGAACCGGTACCAGTCCGCCGCGTCCTTCACCACGAACATGTTGCCGGTGACCGTCAGGCCCCCGAACGAGAACTGCTGACCCAGCGCCGGGGTGGCGTCGTGCTCGTTGGTCCACTCGATGCCGTGGTTGTCGATGTAGTTGCCGGTGATCGTCGACATCAGGTTTGGCCTGGTGAAGATCAGCCCGGCATTTCGGATGCCCGACGGAACGTCGTCCCCGGCGAACCAGTGGTTGCCCTGGATGAGGTATCCGGTGCCACCCATCACCGCGAAGTGCTTGAACATCACCGCGCGGTTGTCGCGGATCTTGCAGTCGTTCTGATTGACGTTGAATGCGATGGTCCGGCGGTCCGGAACGTCGAGGTTCTGCTCGTTGGACAGGAACTGGCAGCGGTCGATCATCATCCCCCGGCAGCCGGCGCCGGGTGACGTGATGCCCCGGTCCGCCGGCCTGGAGAAGAACGTGTCGCGGAAATGGAAGGCGAGCCCGGCGGTGGGCAGGATCACCCCGTTGGCCTTGCCCTGGAGCGAGAACTCGATGTCCGACAGGATGAGCAGGCTCATGTCCTCGAAGCCGGTGAAGTCGAGGAGGTACTTGAACCGGGTGAAGGTGAAGGTCTGGACACCCTCGGCATCGTAGAGCGGCGCGCTCAGCGTCACCGTCTGCCCGGCCACGTCCACCGCCCGGACATAGATCTCGCGGCCCACGCCGCTGCCTTCGACAAGGCTGCCGACCTTGATGTTGGCGGCGTTCGCGACCGCGGTCAGGGTGAGGTCCTGCGCGGCGGAATAGGTCGCCTGCGACGTGACGACCTCCGGGGTCCACGACGTGCCCTCGGCGGGTTCGAAGACCCCGTTGCGGATCACCCTGCGGCTGTGAAACGTGGTCTTGGCGCCCTCCGCGGCCTGCAGGTCACAGGGTTCGGTCAGCGCCACCCGCCGGCCGCCCAGGTCGAGGCTGTCGTGGTCGGTGAAGTTGAGCAGGGCCTGGAAGGCTTTCTTGAACGCTTCCTCCTCGTTGCCGAAGGCATCGAGATAGGTCTGGTAGTCGTAGTTGCGCTGCAGCACGAGCCGCTTGTCGCGCGGCATCGTCACGGTTCCGGCAAACGCGACCTCGCTCTGGATCGACGTGTGATCGCCCAGGAAATAGACCCCGTCCGAAACCAGCACCGTGCGCCCCTGCGCGTCGGCGTCCGCGGCTTCGAAGGCGGCGTGGTCGTCGGTGATGCCGTCGCCGATGGCGCCGTAGTCACGCACGTCGACGTAGCCGACCATGTCGCGCAGGAACACGCCGGTGATGTCCTCGATCTCGATGTCGTCGATCCGGACGACACCGCCGGCGGGTCCGGTGAGGTCCAGCCCGAGATGGCCGTAGATCGCGCCGTTCCAGACCATGTCGACGCCTTGCCGGTTGCCGGTGCCGACGATGGCGGTGACGGTCACCACCTCGCCGTAGCCGGTCAGCGCGGTCTCGGGGCCGAAGGTCGCGACGCCCGGAAGCGTGGCGCCGGCGCCGGTGCCGGGCCAGCCGGCGATCCGCACCGAGGGCAGGGGGCCGGACATGGCCTTCACCCGCGCGGTGACCCGCAGGTAGCAGCCGGGCAGGATCGGGGTCTCGCCCATGTAGCGGACTTTCTGGACCGCCGCCGACTTGACCACCTCGAGACAGCCGGCGAAGTCCGCATCGGCGGGAACAATGGCGCCACCGCCCGAGCCGGCATAGGTATCCGATCCCGGCGTGCCGTCGCCGCTCGACCAGACGCCGAGCCCGGTCGCGAAGGCAGGCGGCATGAAGACCAGCCCCTCGGTGATTGCCTTGTTCATGGAGAACCCCTTTCCGCTCGTCCCGGCGCTCGGAGACCGGCGCTCGTGGGCGGAATGGGTAGCCGGGGGCAGGTGAAGGGCGGCTGATCCCCCCGTCACGGTGGCTGGCGGCCCGGCGCAACGCCGGGCGGTTCGCGGGCGGTGGCGGGCTCAGGCGCCCACGTCGGGCGCCGGAACGATGCTCACGCCGTTGATCTGCCAGCCTTCGGCGGTCTCGATCATCTGGTATTCGAGGACATGGGGCACGCCCTGCGAGTCCCGGATCAGGACCCGCTGGAACAGCCGACCGCCGATCTCGCGCAGGTCGAGGAAACGGGCCTCGGAATTGGTCCAGACCATCGGATAGCCCTGCTGGACCATCATCCCGAACGTGCCGGGATTGCCGAACAGCCGCTTGATCATCGGGCTAGCGAAGGTGAAGGCGGTGTCCACGTCGCGGGCGTTGAAGGCGTCGAGCTGGCGCTGGATCACCGCCGCGATCTCGTCCTGCTGCGCGGCCGCCGGCAGCGGCAGCATCAGGAACAGGCTGATCAGAATGGCGCGCATGACACGTCTCCTGCTGTGCATCCTCCTTGATGATACGGGCCGAGGCGGATTCCGGTTTCACATTCGCCGTCCGGATCGGGTCGAGGCACCGGCAATCTGGGCGAAGATGCTGCGCTTTTGACCAAATTTCACCCGAATGCCCTGGCACGGTGACGGTCCGGGGGATCGGAACGGTCGCTCCACGGACAAGACGCGAGGATACCGTCCGAATGGACACGACGTACTGGGCAAGGTTCGACAGCAATTCCGCGAACAACCCTGCGCTCAACCTGCGGGGCGATCCGGCCGTGGAGATCACCTTCGTCAACCAGACGCCGACCGGCGGGCTGGGGGACTACCATCTCGATCAGCCAACCGGCGGCGGAATCGATCCCGACACATTGGTCTCCATCGGCGGCACCACCTACACCTTCGTTTTCGAGTTCGCCGGAACCTTGCCGACGCTCAACAAGCACGGCGCCGGCAAGGTGCCGGACCAGTTCGAGGGTAACGCGGTCTACGTCATCACCGTGCAGGACTACCCGTCACCGGGACAAACCGCGCGGCTGGCCTTCCTGCCCGACGACAACGCGACTGCGGCCGAGATGAACGCCTTCGGACAAGGCGCCATCAACATCCAGAACCTCGACACCACGCCGCCGCCCTCGCCGGTCTGCTACCTCGCCGGGACACCGATCGACACGCCCGCGGGTCCGGTCGCGGTCGAGACTCTGACCCGGGGTGACCTCGTGCGCACCCTGGATGCCGGCTGGCAGCGTATCCGCTGGACCGGGCGCACGGTGCTGCGCTGGCCGGGCGCGTCGCCCGACGGCAAGCCGGTGCTGATCCGGGCCGGTGCGCTCGGCAACGGCCTGCCCGAGACCGATCTTGCGGTGTCGCCGCAGCACCGGATGCTGCTGTCCGGCGATGCCGTCGCGCGGGCGACCGGCCATGCGGAGGTCTTCGTGCCAGCCAAGGCGCTCGTCGGCCGGGCGGGGATTCGGCAGATGGCGGGACGGCGGAAGGCCGAGTACTGCCACCTCATGCTCGACCGGCACCACGTTCTGACCGCCGCCGGAACCCTGTCGGAAAGCTTCTATCCCGGTCCCGGCGCGATGAGCGCCCTGTCCCAGGCGGCACGGGTCGGGCTGTTCCACTCATATCCGGCGCTGCTTGCCGGGACCGAGGCGGGCTTCGGGACGCTGGCCCGTCCCGCGCTCACCGTGCAGGCCGCAATCCGGCTGGTGCAACGGATGGCCGATGCGGCGCTCGTTTCGCCGGCCACCGATTCCGTGCGCGCGCGATCGGCCTGATCCGCCGGCCGCGCCGGCTCAGGCGGCGGCCAGTTCCCCGTCCAGCCCTGCCCGGATCAACGCCACGGTTTCCTCGCGGCCGTAGAGCGCGATGAACCCGCCGAAGCGCGGCCCCTGGCTGGCCCCCAGCAGCACCTCGTAGAGGCACGAGAACCACGCGCGGAGCGGCTCGAAGCCATGCGTCTTGCCGATGGCGAAGACGATGGACTGCAGGAATTCGTCGTCGTGCCAGTCGACCGCGGGCAGCGGATCGTCGGACCCGGCGGCGGCGTTCTTGCGGGCGATCACGTCCAGCGCGGCGGCCTCGTCCTGCAGGCAGCGGGTCAGTTCCTCCAGCGCCGCCCGCTCGCGGTCGTCGGGCAGGCGGAACTGCCGGGTCGGCTTCACGAAGTCGTTGTAGTAGCGGATCGCGAACCCCGCGGCCTGGTCGAGATCGGGGTTCGCCTCGGGCGACGCCTCGGGGGCGTAGCGGCGGATGAAACCCCAGAGCTTGTCCTTCTCCTCGGCGCCGGAGACGCTCACCAGGTTCAGCAGCATCGCGAAGGGCACCACCATCGTCGAGGCCGGCACGTCGTGGCCGTGGATGTGGAACACCGGGTTGGCCAGCTTCCCGGCGGCGTCCTGGTCCGGGTAGGCGCGCAACTGCTGGTGATACTCGTCCACCGCCTTCGGGATGACGTCGAAATGCATCCGTTTCGCCGTCTTGGGCTTCTGGAACATGAAGTAGGACAGGCTCTCGGTCGCAGCGTAGGTCAGCCATTCGTCGATCGACACGCCGTTGCCCGAGGACTTGGAGATCTTCTGGCCGCTCTCGTCGAGGAACAGTTCGTAGGTAAAGTGGTTCGGCTTGCGGCCGCCGAGGATCTCGCAGATCCGGTCGTAGATCGGCGTGTTGGTCGAGTGGTCCTTGCCGTACATCTCAAAATCGACGTCGAGCGCGGCCCAGCGGGCGCCGAAATCGGGCTTCCACTGCAGCTTCACGTTGCCGCCGGTGACCGGCAGGGTCCATTCGCGGCCGTCCTCGTCGTCGAAGGTAACGGTGCCCTCGGCGGCATCGACGTGCTTCATCGGGACGTAGAGCACCCGTCCGGTTTCCGGATGGATCGGAAGGAAGATCGAATAGGTCTGCTGACGCTCCTCGCGCAACGATTTCAGCATCACCTTCATCACGTCGTCATACCGCTCCGCGGCGCGGCGCAGCACGGTGTCGAACCGGCCCGACTTGTAGAAGTCGGTGGCGCTGATGAACTCGTACTCGAACCCGAAGGTGTCGAGGAACCGGCGCAGCATCGCGTTGTTGTGGTGGCCGAAGCTCTCGAACTCGCCGAAAGGGTCGGGCACGCTGGTCAGCGGCAATTGCAGGTGCTCTTTCAGCATGTCCTGGTTCGGCACGTTGCCCGGCACCTTGCGCATCCCGTCCATGTCGTCGGAGAAGCAGATCAGCCGGGTCGGCACGTCAGAGATCACCTCGAAGGCGCGCCGGATCATCGTGGTCCGCAGCACCTCGCCGAAGGTGCCGATATGGGGCAGGCCGCTCGGGCCGTAGCCGGTCTCGAACAGGACTTCCTCCTTGCCCGACGCCTCGATCCGTTTCAGCAGCGCGCGGGCCTCCTCGAAGGGCCAGGCCTTGGAGTTCATCGCGGCATCGCGCAGGTCGGTCATCTCGGCATCCTCGGAGGTCTTTCGGCCGGTGGGCCCGGTCCGGGCCGCGTCCTATTGCAGCGGGGCCGCGCGGTCAATAAATCCAAGGGCAGCGAAGGAGAATGACGATGTCCGATACCGCCCCGTTTTCGCCGCAGGACGCGCTCTGCGCCATCATGATCGCGATCTCTGCGAGCGACGAGACGATCCGCACCTCGGAACTCGTCAAGATCACCAACATCATCAACAACCTGCCGGTATTCGGCGACTACGATCCGGATCGGGTGTCCGCCGTCTCGCGCACCGTGTTCGACATGTTCGAACAGGAAGAGGGGCTCGACGCGCTGTTCGGCCTGGTCCGCGAGACCCTACCCGAGCGGCTGTTCGAGACTGCCTACGCCCTCGCCTGCGACGTGGCCGCGGCCGATGGCGACATCGCCCAGCCCGAGCTTCGGCTGCTGGAAGAGATGCGCTACGAATTCAACATCGACCGGCTGGCCGCCGCGGCGATCGAGCGGGGCGCGCGGGCGCGGCACATGACGCTCTGACCGCGGCCCGGGCGGCCTAGCCGACCAGTCCCCAGCGCCCCAGCACCTGCTGCTGCAGGTCCCGCGCCCGGGCGTTGTAGGCGGGGGCGCCGGCGGGGACTTCCTCGTCCACCGCCTTGGCCGCCGCCCGCCGGTCGAGGTCGGCGGCGAGTATCGCGAAGGCCAGCACCCGGCCCGAGCTCGTCCGCAGATATCCGGCCAGGGTCGTCACGAAGTTCAGCGTGCCGGTCTTGGCAGCGACCTCGGCGGGCGCGTCGGCCAGCGGCCGGCCCTCGTCGTCGCGGAACGGGATGTCCTTGAGGATCGGCCGCAGCTTTCGGCGCACGCCCGGCGCCGCAAGCAGGCGCACGAGGTCGCCGGCGGTCACCCGCGAGGCGTCGGACAGCCCGGAATGATCGGCGAGCCGGAACCCGGTGCCGAAGGTGCTGTTGAGCCAGCCGGTCATCAGCCTGGCCGAGCCTGCGTGGCCTGTCAGGGACGGGCGGCGGGCATAGCTCGCCGTCAGCCCGACCGCTTCGGCGGTGAGGTTGGTGGAGTAGCGCAGCATGTCGCGGAGAACCTGCCGGAGTGGCTCGGACCGGTGGGTCACGAGGGCCATGCCGCCGCCGTCCGGCGGGGCCAGCCGGACCGGCGCCGGCAGGACGATGCCCTCCGAGCGGGCGAGGGTGCGGAACACGTCCCCGGCATAGAGCGCCGGCTTGCGGACCGGCAGCCAGCGCGCCCCGCCGCTGCCAAGCGCGCCGCTGGCCACCGTCCAGTCGTCGGTATCGCCGCCGTCCTCGTAGGTGAATACCGGTACCGACCGGTCCGCGACGCGCATCCTGGCCATCGTCACCTCCGGCCGGTAGAGATCGCTGCGGGCGTCCATCCGGACGGCCCAGGCGCCGCCTTCGCGGGCCCATTCGAAGTGAACCCGGTTGAAGTTCAGGTTCAGCCCGCCGACCGCCGGGTTGTAGCCGAGATGGTCGAGCTGCGGCGGATCGATCTCTTCGAGATGGGGCAGGGCGCCGCCCCAGACCCCGAACCGGCCGCTGACACCGCGCAGGCCGGTTTCCGCCAGCGCCGCCGCCATCCCGGCGAGGTGGTCGGTGACCAGCGTCGGGTCGCCGCCGCCGGCGAGGATCAGGTCGCCCCGCAGCACGCCGTCGATGACCGGTCCGGTGGCGATGAGCCGGGTCTCGAAACGGTGGCCGGGGCCGAGGCTGTCGAGCGCGTAGAGCGCGGTCAGAGCCTTGGTCACGCTCGCCGGCGGCAGCGGCACATCTGCCGCGTGGCTGTCGAGCGGGGTGCCGGTCCCGGTGTCGGCCAGCGCCACGCCGACCTGCCCCGGCAGGTCCGCCGCCGCGATGGTCGCCGACAGGCCCGGCCGAGCGGGCGGCGGCCTCCTCGCGGCGAGCGGCGCCGCGCCGCCGGGCCGCGCGACGGGCCGGCGGGATCGCTCCGGCGCGCCGGCCAGCGCAGCGCTGGCCACCAAGGTGGCGGCCCCGGTCAACAGCGCGCGGCGGGTCAGTGTCCCTGTCATGCCGGGACCCTAGCCCGGTCCTTTCGGCGGCGGCAATGGGCCCGTCCTGGCACAGCGCCGGGTCCATGTTTCGCGAGGGTGGATGGTGGAGCCGATCGGGATCGAACCGACGACCTCGTCATTGCGAACGACGCGCTCTCCCAACTGAGCTACGGCCCCACTGGCGCGCTATCTGAGGCTTTCGGCCACGGCTGTCAAGCCGGGCTCAGCCGATGTTCAGGTCCGCCGGGCCCAGCCGGTAGGCCTTGCCGAAGCCGCCGTTCAGATGCGCTTCGGAGACACGCAGGCGGAAAAACACGAAATCGGCGAAATCGATATAGAGTGCGGCCTTCGGATGGCTCCGCAGCCAGCGGTCGCGCAAGGCCGGCTTGTCTGCCGGTTCGGCTTGCGCCTGCAGGGTCAGCCGCGGATGGGTCAGAGGGTCGCCCTTCGGGCCCGGCTCGCCCACCAGCAGGGAACAGGCCGGGTCGGCGGTCAGGGCGCGGGTGTGCAGCGACAGGGTCGAGACCAGCAGCAGCGGGCAGCCGTCCCCGTCCGTGCCCACCGCGACGCGGGTGACCATCGGCGCGCCTTCCGCCAGCACGCCAAGCGCGCCGAACCGGGCTTGGGTCAGCAGGGTCCGGCCGAGCGTCCGGGCGGCGTCGTCGGTGGCGCGGATCGGGTCAGTCGCGGGCATCGCGGGGCACCTTCACCCAGTACCAGGCCAGCGCCGGCGCTTCGCGCAGCGCGGCGCGCCACTGGCGCAGTCCGATGCCCCGGCGCCAGTCGGTCGCGGCATGGATCCCGGCCTCGAGTCCGAGCCGCCGCGCGACCAGCCGGACACGCGGTGCATGGTACCAATCGGTGACGATCACCGTCTCCGCCGCGCCGAGGTCCCGCAGGACGGGCCGGGCGTGGCGCAGGTTCTCTTCGGTGGTCCGGGACCTGTCTTCGATCCGGATCGCGTCGGCGGGCACCCCCGCGCCGGTCAATGCCGCGGCGATCGCAGCCGCCTCGCCCCCGGCGCCGCAGGCCACCATGGCATCGACCGCGCCGTCGTGCCACAATGCCAGCGCCGCCCCGATGCGGCGCCGCAGGGCGGGCGAGGGCCCCTCCGCCCGCACCGCTGCACCCAGGATGACGGCGACTCTCATGCGCCGACCTTGGGTGCGAAGCTGACCCAGATCAAGGCGCCGCTGCGCGGGCCGGCGCAGACTGCTGACAAGGTTTGGAGGATACCGACATGTACGACAAGATCCTGGTCCCCATCGCCTTCGACGAAGATCACGACGACAGCAAGGCGCTGCCGGTGGCGCGGCTTCTGGCCAATCCCGGCGCACAGATCGTGCTGTTCCACGTGATGGACGAGATCCCGCCCTACGCGATGTCCTATCTCGCGGAGGATTTCCGGTCCGAGAGCCGGGACGCGATCATCGCCGAGCTGAAGAAGCGGACGGAGGGCACCGAGAACGCCCAGGTCGTGGTGGTGGACGGCCATTCCGGCCGCACCATCGTGGATTGGGCGGGCGATCACGAGGTCGACTGCATCGTGATCTCGTCGCATCGGCCCGGGCTTCAGGACTACTTCCTCGGGTCGACCGCGGCACGGGTGGTGCGGCACGCCCCCTGTGCGGTCCACGTGCTGCGCTAGAACTCGATCCAGGTGCCAAGGCTGACCGCGGTCTCCGCGTCGCCGGTGAGTTCCTGCACGATCCCGGCGGTGATTCTCGCGCGCTCGGACAGCCGCAGGATCGCCGTCGGGGCCACCTTGGCGTAGGGGTCGCCCGAATACCCGGTGCCGGCGGTGACCTGCAGGTAGCCGCTCCACCGGTCGCCGAAATGCCGGCCCCAGGTCAGGTCGATCTTGCCCTCGGCGCCGCCATCCTCGCCGCTGAACGTGATCCGCGCCTCGGCAGAGAGCCATCCCCGCTCCAGCCCCCGGCCCCAGGCAATGGCGGCAAGAATGAGCGGCTCGGTGTCCGGGCCCCGCGCCTCGACCCGGCGGAGCGCGACGCCGCCGGCGACCGAAAGGGCGTCGCCCGCGGGAACGGGGAGGGGCGGCGCGATGACGGCCAGGATCTCGGCCTGCACGTCGCGCCCGCCGTCGCCCGAGAAGGCCGAGAACACCAGCGTCAGCCGCTCCGTCGCCCCCCACTCGGCATAGAGGGCCGGGTCCGGGCGCGGCGAACCGCCCCCCGCTTCCGGGGGCAGGATCGTCGCGCCGAAGGACAGGAAAACGTCCCCCTCTCCCCGCAGCCAGGGGCCGGCGGCGGCCGGTTGGGTGGCGGCGAGCGCGAGGGGGAGGAGGAGGGTCCTGAGCACGGCGTCATCCTGCGCCCCAATTGGTTAAGGCCGCGTTAAGAATGGTTAATCATGTCGGGCGGATCGGGCCGTGATCGTCGGGCCAAATGGTCGGTAAACGCTCCTATCGTCTTCATCCGGGACGCATTCGGAGAGGAGCGGATCACGACGCCCGGGAAGCGGGCCCGCGCGCGGCGAAGCGCGGCGGGCCGACGGCTCAGCCGCCTTTCATCAGTTCTGCAATGCGCCGGTCATAGACCGCGCGGAGACAGCCGAGATCGGCGCCGCAGGCATTGCGTTGCCGCAGCCAGGCCCGCTGGTCGTCTCGCAGCCGTGTCCGGGTCGCGGCCCCGGCGCCCGAGCGCAGGCCGGTATAAAGCCGCGCCATCGTCGTATCGAGGTCGCCCAGTTCCGGCGCCGTGCAGATTGCGATTTCGGTCGGGGTGGCGGCACGGGCGCAGTCGAAGCTGGGCCGCGAGACGGCGGCGGCCTGGGGCTCGGGATCGGGCACGGGCTCCGGTTCGGGCGCCGCCGCGGGCTCGGGGGCCGGTTCCGGTCCGGGGTCCGGCGGCAGCACTTCCGCGGCCTCGGGCTGGGGCATCTCGGGTGCCGGGGGCGGCGGCGGGGCGGGCGGCGCGTAGGCCTCGAACCGGATCTCGGGGAAGGCGGTCAGCGGCCCGGTGACGATGCCTTCCTCGGCAAGTTCCTCGGCGCTGAACCAGTACATTCCGTCCGGCGGGGTGCCCAGCATCCGGATGTAGACCGCGCTCGGCGCCTTGAAGGAATCCAGGTACTTGATGATCGTCGCGGCGAGGGACTGGGTCTCGCCGCGGGTCACCGACCCGAGCTCGACGCCGTCCTCGACGGCATAGAACTGGTGCACCCCGAGCCGGCCCTCGGCGAACCGCTCGCGGCCCGCGAGAAACACGAAGGCGCAGGCCGAGGCGCAGGTCGCATTGGCCGGGATCACGGTTTCCAGCCCCTTGTCGGCAGTGATCGCGGCGATTTCGAGCGCGGCGAGGATCGCGCCGCCGGGGCTGTCGAGCACGAGGGTGAAGACCTGTTCCTCGAGCAGCGCGTCGCGGAAGTCGCGGGTTGCGCCGGGTCCGATCTCGCCGCTCAGGATCAGCACCGCGGGATAGCGCGGATCGGCCACGAACGGACCGAAACGGCGCGCGTCGTCCTGCGCCGCAACGGGCGCGCCGAAGGCTGCGGCGGCGAGGGCGGCGAGCGCGACGGCGGTGCGGATCACGGACAACTGCGCGACCTCCGGGGCGGCGCGGGGCGGCCCCGCGCGGATGGGTCGAGCCTAGGCGGCGTGGTGCGGCGGAGCAAGCGCCGCGGTCCGACCTGACCCGCCCGCAAGCGCCGCGCCGCCGGCGCCGGGCCGGGGTAAACGGGCCGGTAACCTGTGTTGACGCCCTCGCCCCACTGTCGGGCCGGGTGGGCGTCCGGCCCGCGGCCCCGACCGCGCCGGGGACGCGTCGGTATCACGTCGGTATTCCGCCGGTATCGCGTCGGTGCGCCGCGCGGTGGTCCGAGGGTCCGTTAACCCGGGCCGGGCAGGATGCCGCCATGCCCAATTCGCTCCGCGTCCCGCCGCCCCGCCGCCTGACCCGCACGGCCCGCATCGCCCGCGATAAGGCGTTCTACAACTTCTACATCCACGGCTCGGCCTTCGACGGCATCCTCGCCGAAGAAATCCGCACCAAGGTGCCCGACGCCTGGCACACGCTGGAGCGGGATCTCGACGTGGAGGAGCCGAAGGAGAAGGTGACCCTCTATCTCGACCGGTCGGTGGCGAAGGTGTTCCGGGCGATGGGCCGGGGCTGGCAGTCCCGGGTCAACCGGTTGCTTGCGACCTGGGTGCAGCTGAAGGCGGCCGAGTTGCTCCGCACCGAGGAGTTCATCGAGCAGCGGTTCGGCCGGGGCGCGGACGATGCGCCGGACTGAGCGTCAGCCGGTCCGCGCCATCAGCACCATCGCCATCAGAGCGCAGCCCAGCCCGGCAAGCTCGCGCGCGGCCATCCGTTCGCCGAACCAGACCACGCCGATGGCGCAGAGCGCGACGAGGGTGATCATCGAGTAGGCCACCCCGGCCTGGCCGAGGGTCACGTGCCGCATGGCGTAGAACCAGAACACCGCCGAGGCCGCGTAGATCGCGCAACCGGCGAAGACCAGCGCAGACCAGACCGGGTGTTCGCCGTCGGCGGCGAGCTTGATGAGGAAATCGCCGAGAATCACCCAGATCGCGGTGAGGAAGGCGAAGGCAAAACCGAACAGGATACTCGTCATCAGGCCGCCCTTTCCGCGGTGGTTGCACATGCTGGCAAGTCTGGAACTCCCCGGATCATGACCCGGACGCCCCGATCGTCCCAGTCCGGAATTTCCTACCCGGGACCGGCGGCGGATGGCCGCGCGACAACTCCTGCGGGAACCGCGGGTGCGAAATGCACGGAAACGTGTTACCGTGGGGTCGGTTTCGGGAACGAGGGCGCGGGGGATGGCACCGATGACGGAGGAAAACGGGGGCCGCGCGACGGTCGAACAGGACCTGAGAGACGCCATTGCCGACCGGCGGACCGCGCCGCCCGCGCCGGGCGGCACGCCCGCCATCTGGGACAACGTGGGGCTCCTCGCCTTCATCCTCGCCTCGGTGCTGGGTTCATCGTTCCTGCTGCTGACCGGGCTTGGCATCAATTTCGCGATGCCCGACTGGGTGCGGCTGCGGACGGTCGAGCTTTTCGCGATGTACAGCGCCATCGGGGTGCTGGCGGCGGTGCTGATCCGGACCCGAAACCTGGCCATGCAGGCGTTTCTCGTCTTCGTGCTGGCGGCCCTGATCATCCCGACCAAGGACGTGGTGTCCTTCGCCCTGCTCGCCACCGGGTCGGACCGCAGCGCCGACCAGTTCGCCGACAGCGAGGACGCGATCGAGATCGGGGTGGAGTTCCAGCGGGAATCCCGCGACCTCGCCAACGCGATCACCGACTCGCTGTATTCCAACGGCTACGTCGGCGAGGCCCCGCGCAGCGCGGTGGTCTCGGCGGTGGAATTCGAGATCAACGTCGGCCGGACCCAGGGGCAGCTCAACCGCGTGAACC
Source organism: Paracoccaceae bacterium (assembly GCA_041628615.1). GTDB lineage: Bacteria > Pseudomonadota > Alphaproteobacteria > Rhodobacterales > Rhodobacteraceae > JAMWZF01. Next base: position 18,000 of record JBFKOW010000046.1, read on the forward strand.
TTGAAGGCACGATGGATACCCTGCTGGCGGTCGGCAACGGGACCTATGCCGACTACCTGCAGCGGTTCGGCAATGGCGGCGACCTGCAGGCCGACCTTGGCAAGCTGGGCCGCCAGCAGCTCGTTCGCTTCACTCCGGACTTCCTGAACGCCAGCCTGACCCCGCAAGGGGTGCAGGTCCTGTGCCTCGACAGCTTCAGCGCGCTCGACTACTCGAACAAGATCGCCGAGTGCTTCAGCAACAGCAACGCGGCCCTGCGTATTCCCGACCGCTTCGGCACTTCTCCGGTCGATGCGGTGATCGACGAGACGCTGGCCAATTGCGCCGCCTTCGAGCGGCAGGCGACCGACCTGACGGGCGAGGACCGGGTCCGGCCGCAGACCTACCAGCGCTTCGAACTGGACGAGCGGTCGCGGGTCGACATCGCCCTGCAGTCGGTGTCGGCCCCCGGCGAGTTCGACCAGGATCCGTTCCTCGTGCTGTTCCGGGTCGAGGACGACGCCTGCGAATACGTCGACCGCAACGACGACGCCGAGGGCCTGAACGCGCGTCTGCAACTGGTGCTGCCGGAAGGCGATTACCTTGTGCTCAGCACGGTGTTCTCGTCCGGTCGCGGAGAGATGCTCCTGATCTACGAGGCGGTGCCGCTGGGCGTCACCCCGGCCTCCGCGCCAGCAGAGTAGCGCCGGCCGCGCGGGTCAGACCGCCTCGGCCAGCGTCTGCCACTTCAGCGACCGGATCACCCCGTAGTCGCAGGTGATCTCCTCGCCCGCCGCGATGTCGCGCAGCGCGATCATCGTGGCGCGCGGCTGGTTGTGGCCCTCGGGCGCGGTGTTGGGGTCGTCGGAATGGTTGGTGAACCGGTCGTCGTCCCCCGACAGGACCAGTTCGTCGGTCTCGGGGAAATACTCGCAGTAGTGTTCGAGGTAATCCCGCACGTGGTCCGGCAGCAGCGCCAGCCGGGCGGCGGGAATGATCCGGTCGAGTACCGGGTCGAGGGTCCAGATCGCGGTGCCGGCGGGGATCGGCCGGGCCGCAAAAATCCCGAGACCGTGGATCGGACTCGGGCCAAGCGTCGTGGGGACGAGGAGCATCGGACTACTCCGGGATATGAGGACACGCACAGCAATGACAGGTTTGCGGCGCCGCGCAACAGGCATTGCGGGCCGGTTTTGCCGATGACGCGAAATGCGCCAGGATGCGCCCGCCGGAAGGGGGGAGCGATGCTGGGCCGGTTCGTCCTCGTTCTGCCGCTGGTGGCTCTCGCCGCCCTGTCGGGCTGCGGCGCCCCGGCCCCCACCGGCCCGCCCGTCGCGATCCCGCCGCCACCCGCCGGCAAGGCGCAGGTCTACCTCATCCGGGCCGCGCACGATGGTCGGCGCGGGCAACCTGATGATCACCCGGATCAACGGCGCCCCGGTGTCCCAGCTTCAGGTCGGCCAGTATACCGTGGTCCCGGTGGACCCGGGCGAGACCGTGCTGACCATGCGCAGCCGCATCCAGCTGCCGCTGCCGCTGCTCGACCTGCGCCTGCTGCAGGAGATCGCCGGGTTCCACGAGATCGGCCGCGTGACCCTCGGCCCGGGTCAGGGCGCCTTCATGGACTACCACTGGGTCCGCTGGACCGACGAGGCCGAGGCCAGCCGCCTGATCGGCGCCGGGATGACCCGGGTGCCCGCCGCCGGTCCGGCGGGTCCGCCCGGCCCGCCCAGCTGAGGCGCATTCCCCTGCCGCGCCGGCGTGTTATGCTGGCCGCAAGGAGGACCGCGCCCGTGTTCCAGATCTCAGACGACCGCCAGATCCAGACCGTCATCACCACCTTCGACTGCACCCCCGGCACCTGCGCCGACCTGCTCGACGCGCTGCGCTCGGCCTATACCGAGTTCATCTCGAAACAGCCCGGCTTCATCGCCGCCGGGCTGCACGTGAACGACGCCCAGTGCCGGATCGCCAACTATTCGCAGTGGGACCGGCGCGAGGATTTCCAGGCGATGCTGCGCTCGGACGAGATGCGCAAGCGCAACCGCGAGATCGCCGCGCTGTGTTCCCGCTTCGAGCCGGTGATGTACGACGTGGCGGCGGTATTCTAGGGCCCGGTCACGAGGTGGCGGGGGCCGGGCAGCCCCGGAACGCCCGCACCGCGGGGGCGGCGCCGTCGAGCGGCAGCGTCACGGCGCTCTGGCCGCTCGTCGCGGTGGCGGTCCGGTTGAATTCCAGACCGTTCAGCACGTTGCCGAAGCCCCGGTCGGTGACCGTGAGCGTGGTCCCGTCGTCCGACACCGCGTGCCGGTCGGTGCCGATGGTCAGCGGCCGCGTGCCGTCGAAGGCGATGGAGAACACCGGCCCCGCCGCCCATGTCCCGTCCAGAAGGCGGATCGCGATGGCGTATTCCGGGATCGC
>JBFKOW010000047.1:0-19930 GCA_041628615.1 Paracoccaceae bacterium
GGCCGGGGCCGGCACCGCCGATGCGTCCGAAGGAGAGATCTTCGTGGACGGCGGCCGGTTGACCGCGCGGGAGCTTGACCTTGGGGCCGAAGGCTTCGGCCGGCTGGTCATCGGGGAATTCGCGCCGGGACTGGTGGAAGTCACCGAGAAGCTGACGCTGGGGGCCAGCAACGGGACGGGGTCGATCGAGATCGGTCCCGAGGGCGACCTGTTCGTCTACTCGACCACGGATGCCAGCGGGTTTCCACAAGGCGGCCTGATCGTCGGCGCCACGGATTCGTTCATCGCGCCGTCCAACGTCGTGCAGAACGGCGGGGGCTCCTTTCTTTGGCGCATGGTGATCGCCGGCGATCCGGACGGCTTTGGCTCCGGAGAGGGTCTTTACACGATCAATGCCGGCACCGCGGTAATCACGGATGGCGAGATCGGTTACGACGGCGAAGGCGCCTTCATCCAGAACGGCGGCGATGTCACCTTCGGGAGCCTCCTGATGGGCAATGTTGGGTCGCAGATCGGGTCGTTCGGCACGGCCCGGGGCAAGGGCACCTACGATCTCAACGCCGGCACGCTCGAGATCACGAACGGCGCGCGGATCGGCGGCTTCGGGCAGGCGACGTTCACGCAGACCGGCGGCGTTAACGAGGTCGCTCTCAATCCGTCGGGCGGGTCCGGCGCCCTGATCATCGGGGCAAATGAGGCCCCCCGGAACGGCCCGGTGCCCGGACCGAACGACCGCTTCGGCCGTTACGACATGGACGGCGGCGCCCTCGTGACCGGCGGCGACGTGATCCTGGGCGCCGGCGCGATCAACCCGCGCCTCGCCGCGGGCGGGCTCGGGTTCTTCGACCAGTCGGCCGGGACCGTCGACATCGGCGGCGACCTGATCATCGGCCAACGGCCGCCCGAGATCGTCATCCCGTCCGTCTTCCGCAATGCCGGGGGCGAGGGCGTCTACACCAAGACCGGCGGCGACCTTCTGGTGCGTGGCGACATGGTGCTGGGGGAGTTCGGCGAGCCGGGCATGTTCACGGCACGCGGGGCGTTCGGCCAGACCGGCGGGGCCACCACAGTGCTCGGCAACATCGTCGCCGAAAACAACGTCGATTTTGCCATCGGTGCGGGAACGACGGTAAACGCCTCCGCCGCCAGCTTCGGCGGCGGGACGCAGGCCGCAGACCTGATCCTCGCCGGGCCGGGCAGCACGCTCGGCCTCGATGGCAGACTGTTCGTCGGACAGAACGGCCGCGTCGGCGGCATCGGTCTGATTCGGGGCAGCGTGCAGGTCGCCAACCTCGGCATCCTGGGTCCCGGCCTGTCCCCCGGAACCCTGTCCATCGACGGCGACCTGACGCTGGAAGCGGGCAGCATCCTCGACCTCGAATTCGCCGGCACCGGCTTCGGCCAGTTCGACCGTCTGGTGGTCAGCGGCAACCTCTTTGCCACCGGCCCGATCTCGATGCGGGTGTCGCTTCTGGACGGCTTCCTGCCGACCGCGACGGACATCTTCGACATCCTCGATGTCGGCGGCCTGATCGACTTCGGCGGCTTCGACCCGCTGGTCGAGATCGTCGGCGGCCCCGCGGGCCTGTCGTCGTTCTTCGACGTCACCGCGGGTGACGGCACGATCGGGTTCCGCGACACCGGCACCCCGCTCGACCCGGTGCCCCTGCCCGCGGGCATCTGGCTTCTGCTCGCCGGGCTGGGCGGGCTGGCGCTGGCCGGCCGCCGGCAGGCAGCCTGACGGCAGCGCCGGCGCGATCCGCGGGGGCGGCAGGGTAGGGTGGGTCTCGACCCACCCCTGCCGCGGCGGCCGGGCGCCTCGGCAATCCCGGTCAGCACGTCCGCCACCGGCCAGACATCGGTGAAGGCGGCGCCCGGTGCCGCGCCGATATCCGCGCCCTGCGGCAGGTCGCCGGACACCGTCATCCCCATGGGTCCGAGCAGGTCGGCGCGGGGGTGGTCCGGCGGGGAGTGCGGCGGCACCGGCTTGAGAGCCGGGGACCTGTCCGTCAGGCCGTAGCCCCGCGAGGATACCGGCGATCCGGTCGCCGACGCCGCCCACCATCCGCCGCCAGTCGCCCAGCACCGCCCGGCCGGACGCCGGCAGCCCGGTTCCGACGGTGACGTGATCGAGGCCGATCCCGAAGCACGGCGCCGCGTCCTGCCGGCCGCCCGCCGCCACCGTCCGCATCATGTGCAGGCGGGTGTTCCAGGGCGTCTTGTCCTTCGAGAACCGGACATCGCGCCGGATCGCCCAGGTGGCTGTCATGGATGTGCCTGTGGGACCGGAACCAGTCGCGGCTGTTGTTGCGGTCCGGGTCGGACAGGAGGGCGCACACCGCGGGAGCGGACAGGCCCGCCATCACCGGCGCCCCGACCGGCGGGCGGGCTGGGCGGCGGCGGCGGTGCGGCGGCGGCCGGGCATTGCGGGACTCCGTCGAACGGTCCGGGCCGGCCTGGCCGGGGGCGGCCCCGCCTGTCACCGGAGTAGCGGCAGGAGCGGGCCGCGCAGGTGGAGGGAAGGGCGCCGCTCGCCGCAGCCGGGGACTGGCGCGGCGCTCCGGCGGGGCGTAAGGGCGGGGCATGACCTCCGGTTTCCGCACCGAGGCCCGGGCGCTGCTGGTCCTGGGCCTGCCGCTCATCGGCTCCAACATCGCGCAGAACGCGATGCAGATGACCGACGCCCTGATGCTGGGCTGGTACGACGTGGAGGCGCTGGCGGCGGTCACGCTGGCGGGCAGCTTCTATTTCATCGTCTTCATACTCGGATCGGGCTTCGGCTGGGCGGTCACCCCGCTGGTGGCCGCCGCGGTCGAGGCCGGCGACACGACCCGCGCCCGCCGGATCACCCGGATGGGGCTCTGGCTCTCGGTGGCCTATGGCGGGATCATGGTGTTGCCGCTGATCTTCTCCGAGGCGATCTTCCGCGCCATCGGCCAGGCCGAGGTGGTGTCCGAACTGGGCCAGAACTACCTGCGGATCGCCGGCTGGCAGCTTGTGCCCGGGCTCTGCATCGTCGCCTTGCGGGCCTTCCTGTCGGCGGTCGAGCGGACCCGGATCATCCTCTGGGTCACCCTGCTCAGCGCGGTGCTGAACGTGCCGCTCAACTGGCTGCTGATCTTCGGCGGCCCCTTCGGCTTGCCGGCGCTGGGCGAACGGGGCGCCGCGATCGCCTCGCTCGTGCTGACCCTGCTCTCGGTGCTCATCCTGATCGGCTACACCGCCCGCACCGCCGCCGCCTTCGACCTGTTCCGCAGGTTGTGGCGGGTGGACGGGGCGGCGATGGCCCGGGTCGCCGCGCTCGGCCTGCCGATCGGGCTGACACTGCTGGCCGAGGTCGGGCTCTTCGCCGCCTCGGCGATGATGATGGGCTGGCTCGGTCCGGTGACGCTGGCCGCCCACGGCATCGCGCTGCAGCTCGCCTCGCTGGTCTTCATGGTCTATCTCGGGCTCAGCCAGGCGGCGACGGTCCGGGCCGGGCGCGCGCTGGGCCGCCGCGACGAGTCCGGGCTGCGCCAGGTCGCCCGCGCGGCCCTGTCCCTTGCCGGGGCCTTCGCGGCCCTGACCGTGACGGTGTTCCTGGTCCTGCCCGAACCGCTGGTCTCCGCCTTCATCGACCCCGACGAACCGGCGCGCGCCACGATCGTCGAGACCGGCGTGACGCTCTTGGCCATCGCCGCCGTGTTCCAGCTTGTCGATGCGGGTCAGGTCATCGTGCTGGGCCTGCTGCGCGGGGTGCAGGACACCCGGGTGCCGATGTGGATGGCGGCGGTGAGCTACTGGCTCGTCGGGCTGCCGGTGGCCTATGTCCTGGGCTTCGGGCTCGACTGGGGCGGGGTCGGCGTCTGGGCCGGGCTGGTCGTCGGGCTGGCCGCCGCCTGTCTCAGCCTCGGGGTCCGGTTCTTCGGCCGGGCCGCCCGGATCGGCGCGCTGCGCCCGACGGTCGGGGCCTGACCCCGGTCAGCGCCCGTCGCGGTCCCGCATCAGCCGGTCGGACTTCTTGCGCACCAGCACCGAGCGCAGGTCGTGCATCGCCAGCAGCAGCGCGTCGGTCACGTCCTCGAGCTGCTCGTCGGTGGCGGTCGACTGCGCCCACTGGGTCGTCAGGTTGAGGTAATCCACCGCGCGGTGGATGTCGTCGATGTCGCGCCGGGCCAGAACCGCCTGCCGGGCGGCCATCCAGCGCTCGATCTCGGCCATGTCCTCGGGAGTCAGGGTGCGGTCGCCGTGGGGCTTGATCTCGCCCTTCTTGACGTTGACCACGGCGATCTGGTCCATCTCGATCCGCCGCTGCCGGTTCTCGGTGTCCACGCGGAACACGGCCGCGCCGTTCTCGCGCACCCGGAAATAGTAGTCGGGCAGCTCTGCTCCCATGCGCCTCGCCTCTCGGTTCGGACGGACGATAGCAGCCGGTCCCGGACCGGAAAAGGGCGGCCGGGCGGCAATCGGGCGGCTGTCGATCCCGGCCCACACCGCCGGCCCGGGCCGGGGCTCAGCCGGCCAGCGCCGCGCAGAAGCGCGCGATCCGGTCGCAGGCCTCCTGCAGCACCGCGTCGGCGGTGGCGTAGCTGATCCGGAAATGCGGCGCGAGGCCGAAGGCGGTGCCCGGCACCACCGCCACCCCGGCCTCCACCAGCAGCGCCTCGGCGAAGGCGAGGTCGCTGTCGATCCGGGTCCCGGCGGCCGACGTCCTACCGATCAGACCCGCGATCGACGGGAAGACGTAGAACGCCCCGTCCGGCACCGGGCAGGCCACCCCGTCGATCCGGTTCAACCGTTCGACCACGAGGTCCCGCCGCCGCCGGAAGGCCGCGTTGTTCGCGGCGATGAAGTCGTGCGGGCCGTCCAGCGCCGCCACCGCCGCCCACTGGCTGATCGACGAGGGACAGGAGGTGGACTGCGACTGCAGCTTGCGCATCGCGGCGATCAGCGGCGCCGGCCCGGCGGCGAAGCCGATCCGCCAGCCGGTCATGCAATAGGCCTTGGACACGCCGTTCACGGTCAGGGTTTGCCCGGCCAGACCCGGCTCGACCTGCGCCGGGGTGCAGAAGGTGAAGCCGTCATAGGCGATGTGCTCGTACATGTCGTCGGCAAGGACATGGACATGGGGGTGGCGCATCAGGACCTCGGTGAGACCCGCCATCGCCTCGGGGCCGTAGCCTGCCCCGGTCGGGTTCGACGGCGAGTTCAGGATCACCCACTTGGTGCGCTGGGTGATCGCGGCCTCCAGCGCCGCCGGGGTCAGCCGGAAGCCGGTCTCGACCCCGGCCGCCACGATCACCGGGGTGCCGCCGGCCAGCCGCACCATGTCCGGGTAACTGACCCAGTAGGGCGCCGGCACGATGACCTCGTCGCCGGGGTTCAGCGTCGCCATCAGCGCGTTGTAGATCACCTGCTTGCCGCCGCCGCTGACCGACACTTCCTCGGGCCGGACGGTCAGGCCGTTGTCGCGGGCGAACTTGCGGCAGATCGCCTGCTTCAGCTCCGCGATCCCGTCCACCGCGGTGTAGCGGGTCCGTCCGTCCCGGATGGCGGCGATCCCGGCCTCGGCGATGTGGGCCGGCGTGTCGAAGTCGGGCTCCCCGGCGCCGAGCCCGATCACGTCCTCGCCCGCGGCCTTCATCGCGGCGGCGCGGTTCGAGATCGTGACCGTCGCGGACGGTTTCACCCTGTCGAGGGTCGCTGACAGAAACGTCATGGGGGGCTCCCGGTGGCAGAATCCTCGGGACCGTGCGATGACGGTCGCCGCCGTGACGTTGATGACGAGGATGGGATGAACGCGCAAGAGAGCTGGTACTCGGACGAATCCGCGACCTTCGGCGACAGGCTCGCCGCGGCGCGCGAGGCGGCGGGCATGTCGCAGAAGCAGCTTGCCCGCCGTGTCGGGGTCAAGCAGGCGACCGTGAGGAACTGGGAGGAGGACCTCGCCGAACCCCGGGCGAACCGGCTGACCATGCTGTGCGGCCTGCTGGGGGTCAGCCTGTCATGGCTGCTGACCGGCGAGGGCGAAGGGGTCGATCCGCCGGGCGAGCCGGAAGACCTCGCCGACGATCTGCCCGCCATCCTGGCCGAGATGCGCGCCGTGCGCGTCGAGGCCCGGCGGCTTTCGGAACGGCTCGGCCTGATCGAGAAGCGGCTGAAGGCGTTCGGCGGGGCCGACACATGACCGGCGCGACCGCCGCGGGCGAGGCCCCGGACACCCGTCTCAAGCGGCTCTACATGCGGTCGATCCGGCGCGGCATCAAGGAGATGGACCTTATCCTGACCGCCTTCGCGGACGCGGAGCTTCCGGGGCTCGACCCCGAGATGCTCGATCTCTACGAGCGGTTCCTGTCCGAGAACGATCAGGATCTCTATCCTTGGGTGACCGGGCAGGCCGGTGCGCCGCCGCAATATGGCGCGCTGATCGACAGGATTCGCGTTTCGCTTCAGAGGGTTGGCGGGGTCAGGGCGGGTCGGTTGTCATCCTGACCGCGCGGCGGCCGGCCGCCGGGCACCACTTAACGGTTTCTTCGGGAATTTGCTCCAAAGAAGGTGGAACAGTCACCGACGAGGGGTAGAGCGATGAGCCTCCATTCGCCCATCGACAGCGCGACACGCCGGAAGGGCGACACCGGATACATCCAGTCGTACCTGGAGGTTCTGACCCTCGTGGAACGGCTGCACCGGCTTCTTCTCGACGTCATCAAGGACGAGTTCGAACGCCTAGGCGTGCTCGAGATCAACGCCGTCCAGGCGCTGCTGCTGTTCAACGTGGGCGACAACGAGGTGACCGCCGGCGAACTCAAGACCCGCGGCTACTACCAGGGGTCCAACGTCAGCTACAATCTCAAGAAGCTCGTCGACCTGGGCTACATGCACCACCAGCGCTGCGAGATCGACCGCCGGTCGGTCCGGGTCCGGCTGACCGCGAAGGGCTGTGAGGTCCGCGACATCGTCGCCCGCCTGTTCGAGGGCCATGCCGAGGGGCTGCAGGGGCGCGACGTCCTCAGCCTGGCGGGCATCACCGAGATCACCCACGCCCTGCGCCGGGTGGAGCGCTACTGGAGCGACCAGATCCGCTACATCTACTGATCGCCGGGCGGATCCCCCGGTCTGAAGGCCGCTGGTCGAACCGCCGGCCGGGCCGCAGGACCTGGCGCGGCGCCGGGCGGCACGGGACGACCGAGCATCAGAACCGGCACTTCGCGCAGCAGCTTGCGGGTCATCGCCGCCTCGTAATCCTCGAAGCCGAGCGCGGCTTCCACGAAGGCGTCCGGCCCGCGGATCACCACCGCCTCGTAATAGGCCACGATCTCGGAGACCTGCATCTGCCGCAGGTCCCCCGCGGCGGGGGCGTCGGCGCCGATCACGAGGCCGTTCACCGTCACGTCCGGGGCCAGCGGCACCGAGTCGGGCCGCGGGCCGTGATTGGCCCGTCCATCTCCGGAGAGGTCGAGGGTGCGCCGGGGACAGGCGCCCGAAGCGTCGAGCAGCCGGCCGCCGAAGGCCAGCGCCGGGCCGAGGCCGGTGCGGGTGTCGGTCAGCGCCCTCCGGGTGGCGACCAGCGCCGCCGCCACGGCCTCCAGCGCCGCGCCGCTGTCGATCTCGGTCCAGCCGACGAGAAGGCGCTGCGCCCCCGCTCCGGACCACTCGAACACCGCGATCCGAACCGGCGGCAGACCCGGATCGACCAGCGCCGCCCGCACCTCGGGCGACACCAGCGCTGCTGCCAGCCCCTCGAGCTGAAGCCGGTATTCGCGGGCATCCACGGACCCGGACACGTCGAGCCCGAGGGCCAGCGCCTGCCGGCATTCCGCCGCCGCCGGTCCCGCCAGCAGCGCGAGAACCGCGACCAGCCGGATCATCGGCGCAAGGCCCCCACCGCCAGCGACGACACCTCGCGCACCAGCTTGCGGCGCATCGCGACCTCGTAATCCTCGAAGCCCGTGGCGATCTCGATGAAGGCCCCCGGGCCGCGCAGGACCTCCTGCCGGAAGAAGTCGATCAGGCCGATCTCGCCCTCGAAATCGGCGGCGTTCACCACCAGCCCGTTGACCGTGACCCCGGCGAAGTCGAAGGCGGAATAGGCCGACGACGGCGGAAAACCCTCGTTGTTGATGCCGTCCCCGGCCATGTCGATGGTCCGGGACAGGCAGTCGGGCGCGTCCCCGAGCAGGCCCGCCGCGAAGCCCAGCGCATGGCCCATCGCGGTCGGGAAATCGTCATGGGAGCGGCGCGAGGCCGCGATCCGCTCGGCCGCGAAATGAAGGTGGGCCCCCGACCGGATCACCGTCCAGTCGAGGACCACGGCCTGGTTGTAGCGTCCCGACCACTCGAACACGGCCAGCGCCACCGGCAGGTCCGAGACGAAGAACGCCTCCTGCACCTCCGGCGCGATCAGCGCCGCGGCCAGCCCCTGGCGCTGCAGCCTGTCCTCGGCGGCGTCGACCGAGGAGGACACGTCGAGCGCCAGGACAAGGGCCAGCCGGCACTCGGCGGCCGCCGCGGGGCCGCCGATGGCCAGCGCCGCGACCGCCGCGCCGAGCCCGGTCCGGATCGCGGCGCGGCTCACCAGTGCCCGGTGTTTTCCATGCTTGCCCACGGTTCCGCCTTCGGCAGGGGATCGCCCGCCTGCAGCAACTCGATCGAGACGTTGTCCGGTGACCGGACAAAGGCCATGCGGCCATCCCGCGGCGGCCGGTTGATGACGACGCCGTTGTCCATCAGGTGCTGGCACAGGCCGTAGATGTCGTCGGTCCGGTAGGCGAGATGCCCGAAGTGCCGGCTGTCCGAGGGCAGTCCGTCGTCCCCGTCCCAGTTGTAGGTGAGTTCGACCGGGCAATCCTCGTCCCCCGGCGCCGCCATGAAGACGAGGGTGAAGCGCCCGCCCTCGTTCTCGTGCCGGCGGGTTTCGCGCATCCCGAGGAGTTCGAAGAAGGCGATGGTGGCGTCGAGGTCCTTCACCCGGACCATCGTATGGAGGTATTTCAGACCCATGCGGCCTCCGTTTGCTGCGTTGCCCCTCAGAGCCTAGCGCAGCCGGGGCCCGCCGCCACCCGCTAAAAGGTGGAGCGCAGGGACAGGCCGAGCGAGACCTCGTCGCGGTCGAAACGGTCGATGGTGCTTTCGGTGCGTCCGGCGGTCAGGGTCGCGACCGGCGCGAAGCCGGCGAAGTCCCATTCGGTGAAGGTCGCTTCGGCCTGCGCCCAGAGCCGCAGGTCCTCGCGCCGTCCGAGCGGATAGTCGGGGTAGTCGCGCCGGCCGACCCCGCCGGCGAGCCCGATCCGCGCGGGCCCGGCCGGCTCGGCGAAGGTGAAGGACCCGCCGACCCGGGCGCCCCGGTAGCGCTCGGCGGCGGTCTCGGCGTCGAACTGCTCGAGGGTCGCGCCGAAGCTGACCCGGCCCGCGTCCAGTGCCTGCGCGCCCTGGGCAGAAAGGGTCAGGCCGAGCCCCGCATAGCCATCGGGCGACCACCGGGGGGCGATCGCGGCGCCGGCCTCGATCGCCATCCCGCCGTCGGTCTGCCAGCGCCGGCCGGCGCCGAGGTGCAGTTCGGTTTCGGCGTGGTCGCCGCCGTACCAGGTCGCCGAGACCCGGGCGTCGATGCCCCAGGAGCCGCTGTCCAGCCGCCAGTCCCGGTCCAGCCCGAGCGACAGGTAGGCGGTGGACAGGTCGGCGTTCTCCACCTCGGGGGCGGTGTCCCGGGCGGCGTCGCTGAGGCTGACGGCGCGCAGGTAGATGCGGCCGGTGAGGACGGTCCGGCTGTCCGCGTCGGCGTGCAGGCGGTAGCCGACCTGCGCATCGGCGCTCGCGACCCAGCCCGACAGGGCCTGGGCATCCCCCGAGAACTCGAACGGCAGGCCGAACAGCTCCATGCCCTCGTGCCGAGACCCGCCGTTCACGTTGTTCGAGGGGGCCAGCCGGAAATCCAGCCGCAGCGACCACGGGTTGAGCCGCCGCAGCAGCGCGAATTCCCGCGCGATCGCCGCCTCGGCGTCGTCGTCGGGCGCGTGCAGCGCCGCCCGCCGGAGCCACACCTGGGCCAGCGTGTAGTCGCCGGCGGCCGTCGCCGCCCGGGCGGTGAGCCGCGCCGCCTCGAATTTCTGGATCCCTCCCTCGGAGACGCGGAAGGCCCGCGCGCCGGCCATCCGGCCCTGGTCCGGGCGGCCGAGAACGGGCTCCACCGCCGCCAGGACGATCAGCGCGGCGCGGTCGTCCGGGTCCTGCTCCAGGAGTCCGGCAGCGACGCGCCGGGCGAGTTCGGGGCGGCCGGCAAGGGCCGCATTCTGCGCCAGCAGGCGGCCTTCGGGCAGCGACAGAGTGATGGTCTCGGACGCGGCCGGGCCGGCGAGGCCCGCGCAGAGCGCGAGGGCGAGGCTGCGCCCGGCCGCCGCTCTAGTTCGCGCCGGCACAGATCGTCGGATCCCCGCCCGAGCCACACCTGTTGAGCACGAACAGCCCGATCTCGTTCTCGTCGTCGAGCACGTCCCACCAGTCGCCGTCGAGGAACAGGCCGCCGGCGACCGAGGTCGCCCCGGACCCGCCGAACACCCCGGCATAGGTCCCCACGTTGGTCCGGTCGCCGAGTTCGACGCCGCTCGTGAAGCTGCCGTCGGTCTGAATCACGGCGCCGGTCAGGAAGATGTCGGGCAGGTTGGCGACCTGGAACCCGGGGGTGTCGGGATCGCCGTCGATGTCGAGAAGCACCCGGTTGAACACGGTCCCGTTGACCAGCGCGTCGCTTTCGAAGTTGGCGTTGAGGAAGATGTCCGCCTCGATGATCGCCGGCTGCGCGGGGCGCTGCGCCGGGTCGGTGCCGCCGGGCACGACGAGCAGTTCGGGACCGAAGAAGCTGATGTTGGTCAGGCCGACATAGGCGCCACCATAGCTGACCTGGCCGGAATTGGGCGAGTAGCGTTCGAGCTGCTCGTAGAAGACGCCGCCGTAATACTCGGTGAACTGGCCGCCGTCGATCACCGCGGCCCCGGCCACGGCGTTGTCGTCCGAGGTCTGGACCATCGCAACGAAGAACCGGTCCAGCGGGTCGTCCTGGTAGGAATAGGCCACGTAGCCCGGCACATCGAGCGCCGGGTTCCGGGCGAAGGAGACCAGTTCGCCGCCCGCATCGAGGCCGGTCACGTCCACGTCGAAGGTCGCGCCGCCGGGGCTGCCCGAGACCCGCGAGAGATTGCGGGCGATGTTGTCCGGCACCGGGGTGTCTCCGCCGCTGCCGGTGGTCCCGCCGCCGCCACCGCCGGTCGCGTTTCCGAAGGTGAAGGGCTGGCCGTCGCCACAGGCCGCAAGCGCCGCAAAGGCGCCGATCAGGAATAATGCGCGGTTCATGCCTGGCCCCGTTCGTTTATTCGTCTGCCCGCGGACAGCGTCCGGCTGCGAGACGCAAAAGTCAATCCGGCGTGTGCAACTCATGGGCGATGTTGCCCGTTTTCCGCCCCTCGGGGCCCACCCGATATGGATGTTTTTCCCGTCCGCCCTCCCAGATATAGTGGTCACCGACTCACCATCGGGCCACGCAGGGGGAGCGAGATGCCGCTGACCGACGACCAACAGGCCGAAATCGACGCCCTGCGCGCGAGCCCGCAGCCCACGCTGCGCGCCGTGAGCCCCGGCATGGAGGCCCATCTCTACAAGGCCGCGCCGGTGCTCGACCACGGTTTCGTCCGGGTCATCGACTACATGGGCGACGACGCCGCGATCTGCCAGGCCGCCCGGGTGTCCTACGGCAAGGGCACCAAGTCGGTGTCCAACGACGAGGGCCTGATCCGCTACCTGATGCGCCACTGGCATTCGACGCCGTTCGAGATGTGCGAGGTCAAGCTGCACGTGAAGCTGCCGGTCTTCGTGGCCCGCCAGTGGATCCGCCACCGCACCGCCAACGTGAACGAATACTCGGCCCGCTACTCGATCCTCGACCGCGAGTTCTACATTCCCCGCGCCGAGGACCTCGCGGCGCAATCGGTCGTCAACAACCAGGGCCGCGGCGCCGCGCTCTCGGGCGAGGAGGCCGCCCGCGTCCTGCACTACCTCAAGGACGACGCGTCCCGGTGTTACGACCACTACGAGGAGATGATCTCGCAGGACGGCCAGCAGGGCCTCGCCCGCGAACTGGCCCGGATGAACCTGCCGGCCAACGTCTACACCCAGTGGTACTGGAAGGTTGACCTGCACAACCTGTTTCACTTCCTGCGGCTGCGCGCGGATGCCCATGCCCAGTACGAGATCCGCGTCTACGCCGAGGCGATCTGCGGCATGGTCCGGGACTGGGTGCCGGCCGCCTATGCCGCCTTCGAGGACTACCGCATGGGCGGGGCGACGCTGTCGGGCAAGGCGCTGGACTGCCTGCGCCGGATGCTGGCCGGCGAGTCGGTGACGCAGGAAAGCTCGGGCATGTCGAAGGGAGAGTGGCGCGAGTTCGAGGCGCTGCTGGCGGGCTGACCGCCGCGCCGACGGACGCGGGCCGGGCCCCGGCGGCGGGGCAAGACGGGATGGTTCCGCGGCCGGGTCGGACCGCCGGTTCCGGTCTGTCGGCGGCCGCCGGGGCCACCGTGCTGCGCGACGTGTCAGACCGCTCGGAGATTGCCCGCCATCGGGCGGCCGTCCCGGCTCTCGATCAGTTCGAACTCGACCTTCTGTTCATCGGCCAGTCCGGACAGCCCGGATTGCTCCACCGCGGAAATGTGGACAAAGACATCCTTCCCGCCCTCCTCCGGGGCGATGAAGCCGTATCCCTTGTTCGTGTTGAACCACCTTACGGTGCCCTTCGGCATTACTCAGTCTCCTTTCGGCCGGAATCGTCATCCCGGGTTTTCAACCGCCTGCTTTCAGACCTAGATCGGCGTCGGCAAAATCAAACGACCGGACGCCTCCCGGGCGGCTTTTCCGCGGCCCGGCGTCGGGCGGCGGAGCGGAATGACCAAAAAGAGGGCAGAAGATGCGGATTTTCACACTGCGGACCTGCGATACCTGCCGCCGGGCGCTTGCCGAGCTGCGCGAGGCCGGCCTCGACCCGGAGGTGATCGACGTGCGGGCGGACGGCGTCGCGCCGGCAGATCTGCGGGCGATGTGGGCGGCACTGGGCGACGCGCTCGTGAACCGCCGGTCCACCACGTGGCGGGCGCTGGATCCGGCGGAACGGGACGGCGATCCGCTGGCCCTCCTGTCGGCGCACCCGACCCTGATCAAGCGTCCCGTGATCGAGGCGGGGGGCGGCTGGCGCGTCGGCTGGACCCCGGCGATCCGCGCATCGGTGCTTGGCACCGGCGGCGCGGGTGACTAGGTGCTGGCCGACGACGACAGGAGACAACGATGCGCAACGCGGCCCTCACCCTCGGGATCCTCGGCGGCCTGATCGGCATATTCGTCGGGATGTTCGGCTATGGCTATGCCGAGGCCAGCGCCCGCCATGCCGAGATCGGCGAACTCTTCGGCACCTTCGACCGGCCGGGCCTGGTCCGGCTCGCCTCGTTCCTCGCGCCGCTGCTGGCCATCGCCGGGGGCGCGATGGCGCGGGCGCGGGCGCTGTGGGGCGGGGTCCTGATGCTGGTCGCCGCCGGCCTGTTCTACGCCGCCTTCGGCTTCAACGTGGCCACGATGTTCCCGATCGGCTTCACGCTGACCGGTGGCCTTCTGGCCGTTGCGGCGGGGAAGCCGGACGAAGAGAAGGCGCACTTCTGATCCAGCGGTCGACGGAGAGCGGCCCGCCGCCGCGCAGCGCCAGCAGCAGAAGCAGGAACAGCCAGAGCGCCCGCTGGTCGAGGATCACCCCGTCGGGCAGCCGGTCGAACCAGGAGCCCGCGGCCGCGCCGTGGCCGACGATGTCGGTCAGCGACTGCACCGTGACGAAGCCGATCATCCCGAGCGCGGCGAACCGGGTGAACAGACCGATCACCACCATGAGCGGCAGCAGGATCTCGGCATAGGTGCCCGCCATCACCACCGCCCAGTGCCAGAGCCCGAGCTGGCTGACGTCGTAGCCGACCGCCTCCATCTGGCGCGGAAAGATCTGCGCGTAGGCCCCGAGCGCGGGGGTCCACAACCCGCTGATCCCGTCGCCAAGCTTGGTCAGCGCCGAGTTCCAGAAATACAGCAGCAGCGTCGCGGCGAAGAGGAACCGCGCCAGCGTGGTGAGCACCGGGCCCGAAACGGCGTCCAGCGCCGTGCAGGCCCGGTCGTAGAGGTCAGTGAGCCATGTCATGGGCGGGTCCTTTCAGCAAAGCGCCACGCGAGACGAGCAGACCGAGCACCGGGCCGATGTCGCCCAGTTCCGCCGCACGGGCGAGGGTCCGGCCGCCCAGCAGCGCGGCGGCGATGGCGGCCTGCTCACCGGTGAGCACGTCCACCTCGGGGTCGAGGCCGGGTCGGCTGACCAGCGCCGTCTCCGGGCCAGTGCCGGGGCGGCCGCCGCGGGCGTTGGCGCGCCAGATCGAGGCCGCCGGGTAGCGGCTTCCGATCAGCACGGCGGCCGGGTGGGCGGCGAACCGCAGGCCGGGGAGGTCGGCCTCGGGCACCGCCGCCAGGTCCGGCCCGGTCAGCGGCGCCGCGTCGGCGGCGTGGTAGGCCGTCCGCAACGCCAGCTCGATGCGGGCCACGTCGGGCAGGTAGGGCAGGTGTGCCACCGGCGGGAACCCGGCGAGGAACGCCGGCATGTCGACGCCGTAGAACATCATCAGCGGCGACCGTGGCGGGTGCTTGCGCAGGTGGACCCCGGCCATCGCCCGGAAGAAGTCGTCGCCGACCAGCTTGCGGATCACCGGAAAGGCGGTCTCCAGCGCCTCGGTCAGGCCGACCGCGACGTTGTTGCGGTAGACGTCGAAGCGCTTGCCGGCCGGGCCGCCGCCGGGGCCGGAAAGCCCCTCGGGCGCGGGCCGGTCCGGGTCGAGCAGCCCGGCGGTGAAGCCCGCCTCGCTCATGCCGGCTCCGTCACCGGGAGACGCGCGAGCGCCGCCCCGGCCCGCGCCGCCTCGGCCGAGAGCACCGGCCAGTCCGGCACGTCGTTGTCCCATTCGATCAGGATCGGCTTCGGCCCGGTCCGCCGCAGCGCGAGGTCGAGCAGGGCCCAGACCGGGTCCGCCACCTCGCGGCCGTGGCTGTCGATCAGCAGCGGCGCGCCGTGATCGTCGGCATCCTCGTCGTGTCCGCCAAGGTGGATCTCGCCCACATGGGCGGCGGGGAAGGCGGCGATGTAGTCCTGCGGCGAGGTCTGCAGGTTGGTGGCCGACACGAACACGTTGTTGACGTCGAGCAGCAGGCCGCAGCCGGTGCGGCGCACGACCTCGGCCAGGAAATCGGTCTCGGACCAGTCGGATTCGACGAAGGCGAGGTAGGAGGACGGGTTCTCGAGCAGCATCCGCCGGCCGAGAACGTCCTGCACCTCGTCGATGTGATCGGCGACACGCGCCAGCGTCGCGGCGGTGTAGGGCAGCGGCAGCAGGTCGTTCAGGAAGGCGCCGTCATGGGTGGACCAGGCGAGGTGTTCGGAGAAGCTCGCCGGCCGGGCCCAGTCGCAGAGGTCCCGCAGCCGGGCGAGGTGGTCGGGGTCGAGCCGGCCCGCGCCGCCGATCGACAGGCCGACGCCGTGGATCGACAGCGGGAAGCGCTCGGCGAGATGGCGCAGCTGCGCTCGGGGGCGTCCGCCGGCGCCCATGTAGTTCTCGGCATGGACTTCCAGCCAGCCGACCGGGCCGGGATCGTCGAGGATCGCCGCGTAGTGTTGCGGCTTGTAGCCGACCCCCGGGAGATCGGGCAGGCGCGTGACGGCAATGTCCGGCATCGGGGTCCTCCGGTCGGGTCATGGCAAGGCGGCGGACCGGCCGCCTTGCCGTCTGGTTCGGATCAGGAAGCGGGCAGGTCGCGCTCGAGCGCTTCCAGCGAGCCCATCCGCTCGACTCCGTCCGCCGCGTCCGTGATGGTGATGGACTCGCAGGTCCCGGCGGGGACGAGGGTCCAGGAATTGCCCTGGTAGTCGACCGTGGAGGTGCCGGCGCAGGTGGTGCCCGGCCCCGCGGCGCAATCGTTCTCGCCGGCGAGGCTCACGCCGTAGCACTTCTCGTTCTCCTGGGCCGCGGCGGTGGTGGCGAGGCCGGCGATCGCCGTGGCGACGGTGGCGGCAAGGGCAAGGGTCTTGGTGGTGTTGGACATGGAACATTTCCTTGTGGGTCAGAAATCGCGGCCGCCCATGCCGGGCGACGTCCTGAGCCTAGGAGTTGGGGAGCCATTCTTCCTACTCACGACGCCGTGCCTCGCGCTGCCGTGAGGATCCGGCATCGCGCACCGGCCGCCCGACCCCGGTTTCCGCCTGCCGCCGCCGGGACGGAGATGGAATGTTACAGCTTCCGGGACGGGAATGTTTCATTCCTGCGGGGCGGCCGCACACCGGTCGGGCCGGATTGCGCGGAATGTTACCGGCGGTCAGGCCAGCAGCGCCGCCTCGCGGGCGGTGAGGGCCGGCAGGGCGCAATCGCCGGTCTGCAGGTCCGCCTCGGGGAACAGGAAGTCGAACTCGGCCCGGCCCTCCGGATCGATCGCGCGGCGCGCGACCGGGCCGGTATGCAGGGATTCCGCCCACTGCCCGTTGGCCCGCACCAGGGCGTGCACCGGCAGCAGGAGGTGGTGGTAGGAGACCGCCGAGATCCGGTGATCGACAAAGACGTTGCGGCCGTTGCACAGCGCCTTCGCGGGGGCGAGCACCTCGGCCGCGCCGAACAGGAGTTCGGCCTTCCACCCGCCCACCAGCACCCGGTGCTGCGGCGAGACGACGAGATCGTCGGCCGACGGGTCCGGCGCCATGATCCGGATCGGGCGCACGTGCGGGTTGAGCAGGAGGTCCCAGCTCGACAGCGCGCGCGCCCCGACCCAGCGCACCGGCTGCTGGCCGTGGTCGCGGGTCACGACCCGGTCGCCCACCTCGAGCGACTCGACCGGGCAGGGCCCGTCGGGCGTGTCGATCAGGGTGCCGGAGGCGAAGCAGATCGTGTCCCGCGGCTCCGCCGGACCGTCCGCAGTCGACGAGAAACGGTAGGTCCGGCCCGGTGCGAGCGGGGCGCTCGGGAACACGATCAGGTTCTCGGCCGCCGTGCCAGGCCCGGTGCCGATCCGCGCGACGACGAAGGTGATCGCGGGCGCGTCGTTCGTGGTCAGCACGAACTCCGCCGCGATCTTCGAGCCCGCCGGGTAGGTGACGCCGTTAAGGTCGAGGTCTTCGCACAGCGCCGAAAGGGCGCGGCTCTCGGCCTCGGCGTCATCCGCATCGCCGTCGTCGGCACGGACGCGGAAGGCCACCGTTCCGGCGGCGCTGTCCAGCGTCGCGGAACTGCCGACCGCGAAGTCGCCGGTCGTCATGGTCGCGTTCCCGGGGTCCGCCAACGCTCCCGCGAAGTCGGACAATTTCCATCCCACGACCTCGAAGTCGGTCACGTCGGCTCTCCGTCCTTGGGCCGGGCCAAGCCCTACCGCAAAGACGTTTGCCGCCAATTAACGGCGGAACCGAGGCGCTGAAATGGACAATGGAGGGAGTTTTCCGGAACCGCCTCAGCGCCGCAGGTCGGGCGGCCGGGCCTCCAGGCTGAGTTGCGCGGTGATCTCGTCCAGCGTTGCCGAAGCGGTCTGCTTCTCGCCCAGCCGGCGGACCGAGACCGTGCGCTCGGTCACCTCGCGGCCGCCGACGGCCAGGATGACCGGCACCTTGCCGACCGAATGCTCCCGCACCTTGTAGTTGATCTTCTCGTTGCGGATGTCGGCCTCGGCGCGGACCCCGGCGGCGGTCAGCGCGGCGACCACATCCGCGACATAGGCGTCGGCCTCCGAGGTGATCGAGGCCACCACGACCTGTCGCGGCGCGAGCCAGAACGGCAGCTTGCCGGCGTGTTCCTCGATCAGGATGCCGAGGAACCGTTCGAAGCTGCCGAGGATCGCCCGGTGCAGCATCACCGGCCGGTGCTTGGCCCCGTCGGCGCCGATATAGACCGCGTCCAGCCGCTCGGGCAGGACGAAATCGGCCTGGAAGGTGCCCAGTTGCCATTCCCGGCCGATCGCGTCGGTGAGCTTGAAGTCGAGCTTCGGCCCGTAGAAGGCGCCCTCGCCCGGGTCCAGTTCGAAATCGTCGGTGACGGTGCGGATCGCCGCCTCCAGCGCGGCCTCGGCCTTGTCCCACACCGCGTCGCTGCCGGCACGCACCTCGGGCCGGGTCGAGAACTTGATGTCGAAGCTGTCGAAGCCGAGATCGCGGTAGACCTCGGACAGCATCCGGATGAAGCGGGCGGTTTCGTCCCGGATCTGGTCCTCGGTGCAGAAGATGTGGGCGTCGTCCTGGGTGAAGCCGCGCACCCGCATCAGCCCGTGCAGCGCGCCCGAGGGTTCGTAGCGGTTGCAGGCGCCGAACTCGGCCATCCGCAGCGGCAGGTCGCGGTAGGACTTGAGACCCTGGTTGTAGACCTGGACGTGGCAGGGGCAGTTCATCGGCTTGAGCGCGTTGATCGCCTTCTCGCGGGCGTGCTCCTCGTCCACCTCGACGATGAACATGTTCTCCTGGTACTTCTCCCAGTGGCCCGAGGCCTCCCACAGCTTGCGGTCCACCACCTGCGGGGTGTTCACCTCGACGTAGCCGTAGCGGCGCTGGGTGCGGCGCATGTAGTCCTGCAGGGTGGTGTAGATGGTCCAGCCGTCCGGGTGCCAGAACACCTGGCCGGGGGCCTCCTCCTGCATGTGGAACAGGTTCATCTCGCGGCCCAGCTTGCGGTGGTCGCGCTTGGCGGCCTCCTCCAGCATGTGAAGGTGGGCCTTGAGCTGGTCGCGGTTGAGGAAGGCGGTGCCGTAGATCCGCTGCAGCATCGGCCGCGAACTGTCGCCGCGCCAGTAGGCGCCGGCCACGCTCATCAGCTTGAAGGCGTCCGCCGGGACCTGCCCGGTGTGCTGCAGGTGCGGGCCGCGGCAGAGGTCCTGCCAGTGCCCGTGCCAGTACATCCGGATCGGCTGGTCGCCGGGGATCGCCTCGATCAGCTCGACCTTGTAGGGTTCGCCCGAGGCTTCGTAGAACTTCACCGCCCGGTCACGGTCCCAGACCTCGGTGGTCACCGGATCGCGGCGGTTGATGATCTCCTTCATCCGGGCCTCGATCCGGCCGAGATCCTCGGGTGTGAAGGGCTCGGTCCGGTCGAAATCGTAATACCAGCCGTTCTCGATCACCGGGCCGATGGTGACCTTCACGTCGGGCCAGATCTCCTGCACCGCGCGGGCCATGATGTGGGCGAGGTCGTGGCGCACCAGTTCGAGGGCGGGCGCGTCGTCCTTCATGGTGTTGATGGCGATGGCGGCATCGGCCTCGATCGGCCATTGCAGGTCCCAGTGGACGCCGCCGACTGTCGCGCTGATCGCCTTCTTTCCCAGCGAGGTGGAGATGTCCGCGGCCACCTCGGCCGGGGTCACGCCGGCGGGATAGCGGCGCGCGTTGCCATCGGGAAATGTCAGGGAGATCTCGGCCATGTCGGCTCTCCTCGTCGGTCTGGCGCCCACGGAACGCCCGGTTGCGGGTAATCTCCGCGCGACATGCCGGGTGCCGCCGGGCAGGTCAAGGGGCGGGAACCGGGCGGGGCGCTTTTGCCCTTGCGAGGCCGCCCCGGTCTGACACTCTGTGGTCGGGGGAGACTGGCCATGCGCGACTTCGACGAGATCCTCGCCATCGCGGCGGAACGCAAGGGCGGCGCGGAGGCGGCGCTGGCCGGAGCCCCGGTGCCGGCAGACCCGGCGGCGCTCGCCGCCATCCCCGACGACCGCTGGCTGGCCGAGATGACCCGCGCGGTGTTCCAGGCCGGGTTCAACTGGACCGTGATCGAGAAGAAATGGGACGGCTTCGAGGCCGCCTTCCACGGCTTCGACGTGGGCCGCTGCGCGCTGATGTCCGACGACTGGCTGGACGACCTGCTGGCCGATGCCCGGA